>JANMBZ010000019.1:0-41322 GCA_031360765.1 Chitinophagaceae bacterium | reverse complement strand
CACTGGCAACATTCAGTTTAAAGATATCATTAACAACCGGGTTGGGTGCAATGCTGATGATATCAAAACCTTTAACAGCATTTAATAAGGCAACCGTTGTGCTGTATGTCACCTTACCATCTGCATCCACAATTTTAAGGCGGTAATAGTTCATACCTTTTAAAGGCGTTGCATCGGTATAATCAAATGGCTGGTTACACCTAGCAGCATCGGCAGTAATGGTATATATGCCCGTATAATTGCGGCTGTCGGCACTGCGTTCCAACGTGATAGTTGCACGTGGTGAAGTGGCACAGGTAACTTTCCAATTAAGTAAATGGTTGCTGCCCTGTTTGCGGCCGGTTAGGTAATTTACGGTAATAGGTAATGGGCCGCCAAAGCCGTTGGTATGCACATAGAAGCCGCTAAAACCGGTAACATTAAAAGTTATTTCCCAGAAAGCACCATTAAAAAATTTGGTGACTGGCGTTATCAAAACAGTAGTACCAGGGTAATTGCCAGGACTGGTTGGACTGGTGCTACCCACTCCATGAAACTGTGTAACCTTTACATTTCCAAGATAAATACTCGCATTTCCACCGCTTGCAACTGTAGGTAAAGGAGGCCATGCAGGATTATTTGTATTGTAAAGAGCAAACTCAGCATCGGTAAAATATAAAGTAATTGTACCTGTTGCAGTTGATGGGCTGGTTGATGGTTCAATATCGTAATGCCTTTGTACATAAGGCTGGGCATTAAAAGATAGTTGGCTTCCATCTAATGTTACACAGGTTTTTATTTTACCCGTAACTGCCGAACCTCCTGATGGTAATACTTTAGCTATCAGGTTACAGGTTGCATCAAGATACAAAGTACCGGATGGTGATACATTTTTTGTATCGCAGTTAGATGCGGTAGCCATAGTGGAAGGGGCCGGAGAAGTTGTAAATTCATCTACACCCATATCCGGTGCACCTGCATCACGGGTTTGCAAATCATAATCAGTAGTGATACCGGCTATTGGCGTACCGTAACCATCGAGGCGGCAGTTGGTTGCTGCAACAAGGTGAAGATCTGTTGCAGATGTAAAGTTTGGTGCAATGTTTATCGAATTAGCTTCGGCACTGGTAATGGTTTGCCATGAAGCCAGTGTAGCATAATTGGTAGCTGCAATTTTACCAATAAAGTTTGAGCCTGAAGGCACACTGGTAAAGTAATCATTGTAATCAAGCGAAGTAAATTGTGCTATGGAAATTTCTGCAGCAATGCCTACACCACCCACACCAGTGGCACCCAATCGGCCTAATTGGTTGTAAACAATGTTGTTTTTAACATTGGCTGCAGCACCATCATCTAATGCAATACCTATAGAATAACTTGCAGCAGAGTAATTAAGCGTACTGCCTGTTAAATAAATACTGTTGTAATAAATATTTAAACCGCCCTGGCCTGCACCAAAGGCATAAATTCCTACAGGAGTAAAAGTTGCACCAAATGTTGTATAGGAATCTGCATCGCCGGTAATACCCGATACCATGTTATTTGATACGGTAACATTGGCCGCTGCAAGCCCTGTAGATACAACTATCCCTTTTGCACCATAACCACTAGTGCCGGTGTACTGGAGGTTGTAAATTTTATTTGTTTTGATTGAACTATTGGTAGTGCCTGTTGCAAACCAGATGCCTTTATCCGCTTCACTGGTTACAGTTTCAAAATTAGCAATGATATTATTTTGCACGGTTGCACCATCAACACCTTGTACATAAATTCCTGTGAAAGCTATTGCATTTGCACCAGATGTAGTAAGATCGTTGCCCGTAATATTTAACCCTGTTCCGTTTGCGGCAGCAACTACTGCTATATTATAAATACCTATATAAGCCTTTTGAATACTGTTATTATCGATAGTAATATTGCTGAAATACCCGGCCGTTGCTATTGTTGCCCCATCACTTACAACTACTGCAGATGAGGTATTGATACCGTTGATAATGATGCTGTTTTTAACGGTAACATTGGTAACCGGCACCAGGCCTGTAGAACCTATTAAAATTACATTTGGCGAAGTAACGCTGGCATTTGTAATAGTTAAGTCACGGCTGGTTGTACCGTTATTGGATCCATTAATGATAACATAGTTGCCCAGTATTTTTAAAAGGGCACCGCTTGCTACCGTACCTGAAACTGTTGCTGTTACACCAGTACCCGGCCTTATGGTTAATGTGTTGATGGCATTGGCACTGGCATTAGGATTAACAGTTATCGGGAAGGTTTCTGAAGTACTGTAGTTTGCATCCATTAGCTGGAACACAATGGCACCACCCAAACACGAAGTGTTATAGGCTGTTACTGCGGCAGTTAAAGTGGTATAGGTTTGTCCCACGCCTACTGTATAAGTACCCGCAGCCAGGGTATTTTGTATGCTATATGTATTGGGTGTTGTTGGGTAAGTAGTAACTACATTAACATTAGTGGCTACCAACCCTGCCGCAGGGTTAGAAGTGATATTTGGTGTTGCTGCAACATCCTGTGCAATTACAAAGTATGATATAACATCAGGGTTTGCAACACCACCCATATCGGCAGCAACAATGGCAAATGTCCAGGTGCCGTTTGTGGCAGTACCGCCACTTAAAACACCCTGCGAAGAGAACCATGCACCCGCATTCTTTTTGTAATAGATACGTGGTTGTAAAACACCTGAAGTGGGCACACCCGAAGCATCAATAATAGTTGCAGTAAGTGTACGGTCGCCCGTTGAACAGGTGCCACTTAATACTGTGTATGTAATGGTAGGTGCAGCAAAATCTCCTGCCTGCTCATAGGCACCAATGGTTGGTGTGGTTACGCTCCTTGCAAACCCGGTTATATCTGTTGTAACCGAAACAGGCGTACCTGCATTTACAACCGGTGACCCCAGTTGTGGTTGAAGATTGGTAGTAGAATTAAATAAAGGATCAACGGAAATAGAATTGGCATCCATTGCCGTTGCTGCCTGCCATGTTGCTAATGTGGCATAATTTGTAGCATTAAATCTTCCAAGTTGTGCAGTTGCCGAACCACTTGCAGAAGAAATCAAATCATTGTAATTAATAGTACTGCCGCTGTAAGTTGTTACTGTTGTGTAATGAGCATATAATGTTGCAGCCGCAGCAGATGAACCTTTCATGTAAAAGATATTATTCTGCATATCCATTACCGGGCAATTGGTTGAACTGATGCCATTACCGTTACTGAAAGCAGCAGAGCCTGCTGTACCTGTTGAACCACTCACCTGGCCGGTTAAATAAACAGCGTTGTAATAATACTTGTCATTATACCCACCATTGTTGTTGATACCGCTTGTATTCCATGAGGCACTGGTAGCAGATGATACCAGGTCATAAACTATGTTATTGGCATAGGTGTTAGCTGATTGGTTTCCGACGGCATTAAAAGTAGATGTTGACGTGGTAATTCCATAAACCTTAGTGGTGGAAGTGCCTGTATAGTTCATAAAATGAACTTTATTGGCAGAAACAGTTGACAGTTTAGAATCCTGCAGATTTATACCCTGCATGTTGCTGCCGGTTGTTCCTGTAATGTTCTGTACGTCGTTATTAGAAACCGTTGCACCAGACTGGAATCTTACATCAATACCTTCAATAAGAAATCCATCTCCTGCCGTGGAACTGCCAAGATTATTGCCTGTAATGGTAAGGCCGCTGCCCAGAGATGAAGTACTTACCCCAATTATAAATATTCCATATTGCGATTTTGAAACCGTATTGTTCTGTATCGTGTTATTTAAGTTGGGAATTAAAGCATTACTGCTGGTTGATATAGATGTCGTAGCCCCACTGAAAATGCCCATCAGAGTAGTTGTAGTTGCATTACCTGTGATGATACAATTTTTAACCGTGTTATTGGTTGCACCATCCGATGCTGTTGCACTTGCTAACCAGATAACCCCATTGCCTGATGTGTTGGTATTGCTATTAATAATGGTAAGGTTCTTTGAAGAAGAGCCGTTATTACTACCATCAATGATCACATAATCTGCCCCATTCAGTTTAAAAATAGAAGTAGTTGAACTTCCGCTGATTGTAGGACTTTGACTGCCTGCCGGTTTAATGGTTAATGTATTTACTGCACTGGATGCAGCATTTGCGTTTATAGTAATCGGGAAAGTTTCTGATGGATAGGTTGCATCTGTTAGACTGAATACAACTGCACCACAAAGTGATTTTGTATTGTAGTCTGCTACGGCAGCGGTAAGAGTTGTATAATTCATTCCAACACCAACCGTGTAAGTACCCACTAAACCTGTTGTAATACTTGCATTGGTATACGAATCATTTCCCGGCACTCCATCGGCACCCCCATTAGGCATGCTGGTAAAAGCTGTTATGCTGTAAGTAGTACCAGCAACAAAAGTAAAGTTACCCAAAGCAAATGTTTGTGATGCGCCGGGGGCAAGGCTGATGGCTCCAGGATTAACCTGTGGTTGTGCCCCACCAGGAGTTACACTCCAATCTATTAAAATGCTGGTAATGGTAGTGCTTCCATAATTCTTTACAGTAGCAGAAACCAAATTTACACCCGGACAGAAAGGATTTGGCAATACAATAGCCGTTACTCCGGCATCGGTAATAACCAGAGGTGTAAACTCATCGGCACCAATATCGGGAGTTGTTAAATTACGTACATCGCAATCAATATCATCTGTAACCGAGACAGGTGTGGCTGTAGCATCAAGTAATGGATTGCTTGTGAGATTTAAATGAAGATCATTTCCTGATATAAATACCGGTAATACATTTTTAGATGCGGCATCTTTTGTGGTAGTTGCCTGCCAGTTGGCTAAGGTAGTACTGTTGGTACCCGCTACCACTGTACCGGTAATACCAATCTGATATGTACCCGGACCTGCACCCGCACAATACAAATCATTATAATCAGAGGTTAAAGTTGTGAATGTACTGTAAGCCATCGCTATGGATGCAAAGCGCAAAGTGGCACTTGCATTACCTACCTGTGTATTGGAGAAAATATTGTTACGTAAATCTAATGTAGGGGCAGTTGAATTGGTTACGGCCAAACAGGCAGAAGTCTGGCTGGCGGCAGTTCCTCCAGTAATAGTGCCCTGCATTGAAACAGTATTGTAATAAACATTGGTAGCAGAGCCCGTACCACCTCCTAAAATAATACCGGCTCCAAAATCTCCGGCTGTACCGTTTGAAGCAACACCACTAATCATATTATTTGCCAGCAAAGTAGTTCCGGAAGTTGCAGCAGCTACCGCAATACCAACGGCCGAAAAAGTTCCGGAATTTACCACCGATCCAATAACATTTTTTGTTACAGATGCATTGGTTACTTCGTTACCGGTTGATGTAGTTGCAGAAACAGCTGTTCCCATACCCAGTGTGATACCAAACACATCCGGTGAACTTGTTTGTGCAATGTTAGATACATTGTTGGCAGAGATAGTGATACTATTTTCAAAACCTGTCCAGATACCACCTTTGGTATTGGCACTGGTATTGATCAAATTCTGATTAATAATTGTTCCCTGGTTTTTATTGCCGGCACTAGCACCCTGTGAATAAATACCATATTGAACAGCACTGATATTATTGTTGATAAAACTGTTGTTGTTGTTAGCTGTGCCTAAGCTGGAAGTACTGATTGTGGCAGAACCAGAACCTGCGCCAAACAAGGTTTGTGTTACTCCGCTGCCCGTCAGGTTACAATTTATAACCCTGTTATTTGTTGCAGCATCTGCACCGGCAGTAGTTTGTAACCAAACAACGGCACTGCTTGTACCGGCATTCGTATTTGTTATGGTAAGGTCTCTAGAAGCAGCAGAAGCAGGGCAAACGGTGTTAGCTGTTGCACTGATTGACCCATTAATGGTAACATAATCTGCACCATTTAAAATAAATATGGCCGATGTACTACCGCCTGTAACAGCAACAGTAGTGTTTGCTAATGTTGGTTTAATTGTAAGTGTATTTACAGCATTGGCATCAGGGTTGGCATTAATGGTCATTGCAGCTACTTCTGTGTAAGATGCATCAATTAAACTGAACACTACCGCGCTAGTTAAGCAACTTGTATTGTAAGCAGCAATGGCCGCTGTTAAAGTGGTGTATGTGCCTGCAGCACCAACAGTGTATGTTCCGCCAAGGCTGTTATTAATGTTATAGCTGTTCGGTGTTGTTGGGTGAGTGGTTACTGTATTAACATCAGTTGCCACCAGCCCTACGGAAGGGTTTGAAGTGATATTAGGTGTTGCAGCAATATCCTGCGCAATCACATAATACTGCACATTATCACCAACAACCAGTCCACTCATTGTGGCGGCTACAATGGTAAAATTCCAGGTGCCATTGATGCCTGTGCCACTTGCTAAAACACCCTGATTTGAAAACCACGTACCGAGATTTTTTCTAAAATAAATCCTTGGTTGCAATACACCTGATGTTGGTACACCCGTTGCATCTGTAATAGTAGCTGTTAAGACTCTGTCCCCGGTTGTGCAGGTGAAAGCAAAAGCAGTGTAAACTATACCAGGTGGTGCAAGATCAACCCCGTTGAAATTACCGGCATCGGCACCAATATCAACGGGTGTAAATGAGGCTCTTGTTTGTCCGTCGTAATCATCTGTAACACCTACATCAAAACCATTTCCTTCAACTACAGTAGCATTAGTTGGGTGAATATGCAGATCAGGTGTAGCTGTACCAGGAGCATTATATTGAGGGTTGCTTTCGAAACCTCCAACATCCTGCCCAACAGCAGTACGCCAGGCCGCTATGTTGGCAACATCAAGCGAATTAAAAAATCCAAAAATTGCTCCGGATCCATTGGCGAAATAAACGTTGTTGTTGATGGTAAGGCCGGGTGGATTAGGGGCAGTACCATTGATCTTTACTGCATAATGCTTACCGGTTGCGCCACTGTTGCTTCTTGCATTAAAGAAAATATTATCTCGAAAACTGCGGGTATTTGTAGTTTGTGTACCGTTAAAAGCATAAGCAGCTCCAACACCTGCAGTAGGTGCTCCATCTATATAAACACTGTTGTGGAAAAAATTATTGGTGCCCAAAAATTCGTTAATACCATTTACTCCGGATGTGTTAGAGTTTGTAGCAGCAGTACCAATGGCATTAACAACACCTGCCCCAATGGCAATCATATTATTACGATAAGTAGTTGTTCCGCCTCCAACACGAATACCATTAATTTCTGCAGTTGTACTGTTGGTGGAAGAGGTGAGGCTGTAAATGAAATTTCTTTCAACAATATTTGCAACACCACCTGTAAACTGAATACCGGTAACTATTGAAGCTGCTGTTGCATTGGTATTTGTTAAATTGTATATCGTGTTTTGAGAAAGAGTATGGCTGGGTGTTATTGAAGTACCTGTTGATATCCCAATTACAGATGCTCCGGTTGTAGTTCCAGTACCGATATTTGTAGTAAGGTTTCTTATTGTATTACCTGAAAAACTTGCAATAGCAGTAGAAGCAATTAAACCGATAACCTGAGATGAAGTACCAGTGGCATTTAGTTGAATAGAATTTGCAATAGATCCGCCAATTTGATTAAAATTTGCTGTATGCGTAAGTGATGAGAGGAGATTTGCCCTTATACCAGAAACTATTAAAGTACCTGAAGCACCTAAATTTGTTACAGAAATTCCCCCAATACTATTACTATTCGTAGTTAGATTATCAGATGCAAATGAGTAGATCCCCAATACATCTGTTGAAGAAGTTGTAGTTGTAGACAAAACAAGCGATCCAGTTGCTGATTGACTTCCTACAGTATTACTGTTAGCTATAATCACTCCATTCTGAAGATACATTCCCATTAAAGGACTAGTACTAGTAGTACCACTTGAAGTAACGCCTGTAAGACTTACAGAAGCAACGGTATTACTGTTAATATTTGAAACAACGCCGCCAGTAATACCATTGAATAAAATACCCATAAATTTACCTGTAGAGCCGGTAAGTGTATAAGTGCCGGTTTGTGTTTTTGAAGCATACCCAATAATATTTCCCGTAATGGTAAAACCTTGTGCGCCACTAGTCGTAGTTGAATTTGCTATTTCAATACCTCTATTATTAGCTCCTGTTGTCCAGGTTCTTGTAGCGGTTTGGTAAAACCTGTTATTGGTGATTATCCAGGTATTACAACCACCGTTGGTAGCAACTCCTGCACTTGTTACTGCTGCTCCAAAATAATCATGAATGTCATTATTATTAATTGTATTACCGCTATTGCCAATTGCTGTTGTAGTTGTAGAACCATTGCCTAAAATTCCCTTAGTAGGCAAATTTGCGCCTGCCGGACCAATATCATTATTGGAAATAGTGTTATTATCGTTACCATTAGCAGTAATGGCATCAGTAGAAAAGAAAATGGTAGCACCATTTGTTGCAACACTCATTGTTCCTGAACCTTGGATGAAACAATTGGTAATTGTATTACTGGTTGCACCACCAATAAAACGGAGAGTAGACGTGTTGGAAGTTGCAGAAACTGTAGTATTTGAAATCGTTAATGAATTTCCACCTGTATTCAAACCGTCAACAGTTACATTATCGGCACCATTAAAATCAATTAATGGCGAACCAGCAGTTACAGCACCGGTAATAGTTCTGGCTGCACCACCGGCAGGCTGAATACTCATGGATGTCCACACACCCGTACTTTGGTTAAGTATTGCACCTGCAGCAGGCTCTGTAGTATTCCCAATAATGGAAATAATAATTACATTTCCTGTTTGTGCACTTGCATTTATGGAAGTAAATGCGGCACTCAATGTAGGAAAAGGACTGGCCGCATTGGTTGCAGCATCAGCACCGGTAACTGCAACGTTTTGTGCATTTGCACCCACAGTAACCAAAACAAAGAGTAGGCCCGCAAGGAGCCTGGAGTAGATTTTCTTCATGCTTGTGATTTACAACCCAGAGATAAGGCTTGAACGGTTTTACCTAAGGGTGATTGATAAAATAAAAACGCCGTTTTACAACGGCATAACCGGTAATTCTAAGAAAAAGGATTTGATATTTTCGGAAAGGATAATAGAAAAATAATATTGCAAGGCACAAATTATAGGATTTTACCTATACGGCAATAGATTGGAAGATATATTTGTAATGATAATGTTGGTAAGTACCAATGCAATGCTTTGCTGTCAACAACCAAATAGATTGCATAAATAAACCCCATTCTGAGTTAACAAAACGGGGTCATCAAAAAAAAATTTAATTTTATTTTTTCATCATGGTATCCATCATTTTGCCAGTACTGTCGTGGATTTTTTTATTTACGCTGTCTTCAGTGTTCATTGCATCCATTAAAGGAGACTCTGTAACAACTGTATCTTTTGATGTAGTGGCTGTTGACTCTTCGGTTTTACCATTACAAGCTGCTAAAAAAGATGTGATGGCAACAATTACAATTAATTTTTTCATTGCTTTATTTTTTGGTTTTAAAAATTGCAGGATGCATAAATAAACTTTTGGCTGACGACTCACGGCTCACGACTGCCTACTTCTTCCTGAAAAATAACCTTACCGGCACACCACTGAAATTAAAATTTTCACGTAACTGGTTTTCCAGATAATTCTTATAGGGCGTTTTTACATCATCGGGATAATTACAGAAAAATGCAAAGCTGGGAGTAAAGGTTGGTAACTGGGTAACATATTTTATTTTCAATTGGTTACCCCTTACAACCGGTGGCCTGTACGCTTCAATCACCTTCTGCATCACTTCATTCAATTGCGATGTTGGTATGCGCCTTTTACGGCTTTCAAAAACATCAAGTGCCGCTTCAATACTTTTAAATATGCGTTGCTTTTCGGTTACCGAAATAAATATAATGGGCACATCACTGAATGGTGCAAATTTTTTCTTTAACTCCTTTTCGTAATCTTTGGTGGTGTTGGTTTTCTTTTCATCAACCAGATCCCACTTGTTAACCAGCACCACAATGCCTTTTCCTTTTTTTACAGCCAGTGCAAAAATAGTGAGGTCCTGCGCTGTAATACCTTTGCCTGCATCCAGCATCAGCATACACACATCTGATTCATCTACCGCTTTAATGGCACGTATCACCGAATAGAATTCCAGGTCTTCATGCACTTTGGCTTTGCGGCGGATACCGGCGGTATCAATCAGCATAAATTCTTTGTTGAAAAGATTGTAGTGTGTGTGAATTGTATCCCGTGTGGTGCCTGCAATATCGCTTACAATCGTACGCTCCTGCCCTATCAATGCATTTAACAAAGATGATTTACCTACATTGGGCTGACCAATGATGGCTATTTTTGGCAGGTCGGTTTCGGTTGCTGCTTCATCCGAATCTTTTTCGCTTATCTTTTCAGTAATGGCATCTAATATTTCGCCGGTACCACTTCCGCTGATAGAAGAAACAAAAAATATCTCCTCAAAACCAAGTGCATAAAATTCGCTGGCTTCCATCAGCCGCTCATGATTATCTACTTTATTAACCACCAGAAAAACGGGTTTTGTGCTGCGGCGCAGCAGGTCAACCATGCTGTTATCCAGCTCAGTAATACCAGTTGATGCATCTACCATAAAAATAATGGCATTGGCTTCTTCAATGGCAATTACTACCTGCTTGCGTATTTCTTTTTCAAACACATCATTACTGCCGGCCACAAAACCGCCGGTATCAATAACGTTAAAAGATTTGCCTGCCCATTCGGCTACGCCATATTGCCTGTCTCGTGTTACCCCGCTGATATCATCAACAATGGCTTTACGCTGCTCCAGCAAACGGTTAAAGAATGTACTTTTACCCACATTGGGCCTGCCTGTTATTGCTACTGTGAAACTCATGGTCGGTTGGCGGTTTGCAGTTGCCAGTTGGCATTGCACTCTGCTGTTTTAAATTTTAATTATTATTGTTAATCTCTTTTAAAATTCAGGTTGGCAGTTGCCAGTTTGCAGTTGGCAATTTGCAGTCTGCTGATTTTATTGTTACAAATATTTTTCAGGGTTTTTAATCATATATCCAATCATTCGGCCAACCTCTGCGCTTTTGTTTTCAAGATTTAAAAATATTCCTTCATCAATATATTGGCAATCAAAGGAAAATTTAATCCATATTTCTGTTTCTGTGTTTTCTGCATCAGCATCGGTAAGTTTACTGATAAAATGAGCAGGATATTTTCTTCTACGATACGCTTCCCCAAAATTTGCACAAACTGATCTGGAACTCCTTCTTACCTGATCAGTTAAACTATATTTTTCTTCTTTTGGAAATGATTTGCTGATCTCAAATATTTCCATCGCTAAAGCATAAGCTTTTTTAAAAGTTTCCAGATCCTTATAACTTCCCATTGTTATAATATTTTACCTTGCATTTCTTAATTCAAATACTGCCCACTGCCCACTGCCCACTGCCCACTGCCCACTGCCCACTGCCCACTGCCCACTGCCCACTGCCCACTGCCCACTGCCCACTAGTATCCATATTCCTTCAACTGAAACTCATTATCCCGCCATTTGGGGCGCACTTTTACAAATAACTCCAGAAACACTTTTCTTCCTAAAAATGTTTCAATGTCTTTACGGGCATCGGTGCCTAATTTCTTTATCATGCTGCCACCGCCGCCAAGTATGATTCCCTTTTGGGTTTCACGCTGCACAATAATTTCGGCACTTATTTTTGTGAGCGATGCTTTTTCTTTAAATTCCTGTACCAATACTGTTGCATGATAAGGTATCTCTTCGCCGTATAATAAAAATATTTTTTCACGAATGATCTCACTTACAAAGAATTTTGTAGGCAAATCACTCATATCATCCCCTTCGTAAAAAGGTTGCCCTTCGGGCAGATATGTAAGAATTATTTTCAGCAGTTCGTCAATACCCGTTTTTTTTAGGGCTGATATCGAAACTACTTCTTTGCAATATGGTTGTGTTGCAAAAAAAGCTGCGGTGGTTTTTAGTTGTTCGCCATTAACCGTATCTGCCTTGTTTAAAATTACAATGGCCGGGGCTTTCAGGCGCAAAGCACTAAAAATGGCGTGACTTTCATCTATATTCTCTCTTACATCTGTTATCAACAACGCCACATCCGCATCTTCCAGGCTGCCTCTTACGGCATCCATCATTTTTTCGTGCAGTTTGTATTTGGGTTCAATAATACCGGGTGTATCAGAAAAAATGATCTGATAATCTTTTTCGGTTAAAATGGCTTTAATACGATGCCTGGTTGTTTGCACTTTGTGCGATACAATGGCCATCTTCTCTCCCATCAGTGCATTAAGCAATGTGCTTTTGCCTGCATTGGGCTTACCAAAAATATTTACGAAACCTGATTTCATGTTGAAAGCTTTTAGCTGTTAGCTGCAAGCATTTAGCGGGAGAATTGAAATGGAGGTAGTCAAATTCTGTAGCGCCAAAAACCTGTGCTAAGAATAAAAAATCCTCAAACCTGTTGATCTGAGGATTTTTAGTTGCGAAGACTGGGATCGAACCAGTGACCTTCGGGTTATGAGCCCGACGAGCTACCGCTGCTCTACTTCGCGGTGCAAAAGTAAGGTTTTGTAGCTGCGCTGCCAAATAATATACAATCATTCCCTACATTTGAGCATGATAAAAAAAGTGCTAACCCCTGTAACTGCCCTGCTGTTGCTCGTTTCATCGATTGCCTGCAAAAGCAAAATAAAACAGCAAGATGATGAATTGTACAGCCGCCATTTGCAACGGCAGGTTAAATTAACCATCATAAGCACGCCCATGCCAGGTGATAAAAATGACCTGAATTTATTGATATTGAATGATGGACAGGATATGGGGCAATTAAAAGTAAAAGAGATCATTGACAGCTTATACAAGAAAAATCTTATCAAACCTTTATTGATAGTTGGCGTTCATGCCGGCGACCGCATGAAAGAATATGGCGTAAGCGATAACCCGGATTTTTTAAAACGGGGCGATAAAGCCGGTTTTTATGATGCCTTTATAAATGATGAACTATATCCTTACGCAAAAAAAAATGCAACTGTTCGAAAATTTAAATCAGTAGCCATTGCCGGCTGTTCGCAGGGAGGCTTAGCTGCATTTGATATTGCCTGGAACCACGATTCTAAAATTGATAAAGTGGGTGTTTTTTCAGGTTCGTTCTGGTGGCGTGATAAGGATGATAAAGCCGCTGATTATACTGATGATAAAGACCGCATCATGTTGAACAAGATAAGATCATCCCGTAAAAAACCGGCGCTTAAATATTGGTTTTATACCGGTGGCAAAGAAGAAACCGGCGATAGGGATAAAGATGGAATTATTGATGTGGTGGATGATACAAAGGATTTGATTGCCATAATAAAAGGCAAAAATATTTGTTTGCCTGAAGACATAAGACTGTTGGAAGATGCAAATGGAAAACATGATTATGAAAGCTGGAGCAGGCAGCTACCGGCATTTTTGATCTGGGCTTTTGGGAAGTAACTTATCCCGTTTGCAGGGCGGATGCATAGTCTGGCAAAACCTTATAGGTTTAAGGCAGAGGCCCAACACACAAAAGCTATAAGGTTTGCCATCACACAAAATCAAGGCTTCAAACCTTATAGGTTTTGCACATCCTAATCCGCTTTTGAGATACTACTTGCACCGCTGCTGTGCTTTTCTTTAATAATCCCATTGCCTTTGTATTTAATGTCGCTGGCACCGCTGGCAGATGCGATTAACTCGCTGTTGATTGTTATATACAGATCAGACGCACCTGAAAGATTGGCATTACAAATATCTGTAACCAGGTCGTAAGCCTTGGTATCGCTGGCACCGCTGCTTTTAATGTTCACTACTTTTGCAGTGCCCGAAATCTTTGCATCGCTGGCTCCGCTTAAATTAATATCTAGTGTATTTACTTTTAGCATGCCGCTAAAATCACAGGCTCCGCTCATCTGTAATATCAATGCAGCAGTTGTTATATTACCAATCACAAAAACATCAGAGGCACCGGTGGCCTCAATTTTTTTAAGATCGCTAAAAGAAACATAGGCTCTCAGTTTACGGTCTTTTTTCATCCATCCTTTTTCGCCTTCGTAAAATATTTTGAGTGTGCCGTTTTCTACAACGGTTTTAATACCCTCTTTATAATTTTCGTCAGTTGCACTTACTGCAACAGCTACATTATCCGACTGTGATAAAAACAGATCAATACCACCCGAAACTTTAATAGCATCAAAATTTCCGGTTACATTTCTTACAGATGCATTGGCATCAACCACAATATCGGTTTGTGCATTTGCAGTAAACACGGCACAAACAATTGCAATCATTAAAAAAATCTTGTGCATAATATTTATTTACAACCGAAATTTAAACTTTTTTAACAGCCCCACCACTGCTTGTTTTTATATCCCTTATTAATCCCGTGCCTTTGTAATGTATATCGCCTCCGCTGCTGGCTTTGGCATTCAGCTCTTTATTAATGGTAATATGCACCGCACCACCGCTGCTGACATGGGCATCGCAAAAATCAACTGCAAAATCGTACCCTTTAAAATCGGCTCCGCTGCTTGCTGCAATTGTAAATTTATCGGCACTGCCGGTAAGTTTTATTACAGCACCGCTGTTAACTTCGGTAATCAGTTCTTTTGCATTGATGGCACCTGTAAATACAGCACCACTTGTTACCAGCAAATTTAACTTATCAGTTTTTATGCTGCCATTAACAGTTGCATCTGCACCAGAAGAAACATTTAATTTTTCAAGTGTTTTAAAAGATACGTAAGCTTTCAGATTTGCCTTTCCACTTGATTTCCAGTTAACACTTTTGTTATCATAATAAATTTTCAAAGTGCCGTTTACAACTTCAGTTATTAACCGGTCAAGGTGCTTTTGTTCTGATGCACTAACTGCAACAGACTCTTCGCTGCCCTGAGTAATAATAAGCTGAATACCACTTGAAACGGAGATGCCGGTAAAACTGCCCGTAATACTGCGTGTTACTGCATTGGCATCGTTAATTACTTTGGTTTCCTGTGCAAAGGCGCTCAGGGAGATCATGGAAACGATCAGAAATAATAATTTTTTCATCTTTAATTAATTTATGGTTTTTAAAAGACGAAACAATTAAAACAGGACAATCAATGGCCAAAAGATTGCCCTGATCAATAAATTTCGTGGCTATACTTACACAATCATACGTTCCGGCATATCGTTTAGTTACAAAATTTTTAAAAAACATTTCAAACTCTCCCCTACCTTTGTGTTTTAAAGCTCTTTTAACCGTTTGAATTTCCGGGGTGCTGTATTTGTCATATTGAGCGTAGCGAAGTATCACAATTAAGGCTGAGATAATACCCGATAACCTGCACAGGATAATGCCTGCGAAGGGAGAAAATACAGCTCCTCCAACCCCATTCGGGGAGAGGAATACGGCGATTTTTACTCTCCCGGATTTTCAGCTCAATTTTTTAATGATGAAGAAGTTATTTGCGTGTGCCTTTTTGTGCACTGGTTTTTTTGTAGCATTTGCACAAAAAGAAAAAAAATTTAATGATACTGCCTACCTGCAACCGGTAGAAGTACAGGCAGTAAGGGCCAGCGAAAAAGCACCTTTCGCAAAAACAGATATCACCAAAAAAGAAATTGAAAAAAATAACCTGGGGCAGGATCTTCCTTTTTTGCTAAACCTAACGCCCTCGGTTGTAGTAAATTCAGATGCAGGCAATGGCGTGGGCTATACCGGCATACGCATACGTGGTACAGATGCAGCACGTATTAATGTTACAATCAATGGCATACCATATAATGATGCGGAAAGCCAGGGAACATTTTTTGTTGACCTGCCCGATTTTGCTTCATCCGCAAACAGTATACAGGTGCAGCGTGGCGTGGGTACTTCAACCAACGGTGCCGGCGCATTTGGGGGTACCATCAACATTGCCACCAACGAACTCAGCAACAAATTTTTTGCATCCAGCAGTAACAGCATTGGCTCCTTCAATACTTTTAAAAATAACATTCAGTTTGGCAGCGGTTTGTTGGGTAAACATTTTACCATTGATGGCCGGTTAAGCCGCATCAGCAGTGATGGATATATTGACCGTGCAAAAACAAACCTGCAATCTTTTTACATGAGTACTGCTTTTGTAAATGCAACAAATTCACTCCGCCTGAATGTTTTTTCTGGAAAAGAAAAAACTTACCAGGCATGGAACGGTGTAGCAGAATACCTGTTAGATACCAACCGCACAAACAACCCCAGCGGCACCGAAAAGCCCGGTGAGCCTTACGATAACGAGACAGACAATTACACCCAAACACACTACCAGCTTTTTTATAATCACAAATTCAACTCCTTTTGGAAAGGGAATTTGGCCATTTTTTTAACAAGAGGTAAAGGTTATTACGAGCAGTACAAAGCCAACAGAAAATTAGCCGATTATGGTTTACCGAATTATTTTGATGGCGTAAATACCATTAAAAGAACTGACCTGGTGCGCAGGCTTTGGTTAGATAATTATTTTTACGGAACTATTTTTTCTTTACAATATCAAAAAAATAAAACACAATTAATTTTTGGCGGCGGGTATAATGCGTATGATGGCATACATTACGGTGAAATAAAATGGGCTGCTGTACAACCCGCTGTGCCAAAGGATTACCGTTGGTACAACTTAACTGCATACAAAAAAGATATTTCTTTTTACAGTAAATGGATACAGCAATTAAACAGCAATTGGCAGGTTTTTACTGATCTGCAGTTTAGAAATATTGATTACCGTATTCATGGTTTTAGAGATAACCCAACTATAGAAGTAAAAGAGCATTATTCATTCCTGAATCCAAAGGCTGGCATCACCTATTCAAACAAAAGCTGGAAAGCTTATCTCTCTTATGCTTTAGCAGCAAAAGAACCTAACCGTGATGATTTTGAAGCCGGCAACACCCAGCAACCAAAAACAGAAAAACTGCACGACTTTGAATTAGGGTTTGAAAAAACTACAGCAACTTATTCCTTTGGCGCAAACCTGTATTATATGTATTACCAGAACCAATTGGTTTTAACCGGAAAAATAAATGATGTGGGTGCTTACACCAGAACCAATATTGACAAAAGTTACCGTGCTGGCATTGAGTTACAGGGAAAAGCAAAAATTACCAACTGGATGAATGTTGCTGCCAACATAACGCTGAGCGAAAATAAAATAAAGAATTTTACAGAATACCTGGATGATTATGACAACGGCGGACAACAAACAAAATTCTACAACAAAACAGATATTTCATTTTCGCCTGCAGTAATTGCCGGTGGCAGCATCAATTTTATTCCGGTAAAAAATGCAGAAATAAACCTGGTGAGTAAATATGTAGGCAGACAATATTTAGACAACACTTCGCAAAAATCAAGAAGCCTTAATCCTTACTATGTGCAGGACATCAGGTTAAGCTATACTTTACAAAACAAAATATTTAAAGCAACCGATTTTATTGTGCAACTGAACAATGTATTCAACAAAAAGTACGAGCCCAACGGCTATAGCTTTAGTTATATTTATGGAGGAGATTTAACAACAGAGAATTTTTATTTTCCCATGGCCGGGCTTAATTTTATGGTAGGGGTTAATGTGAAGTTTTAAAGAAGGGTTTAAAGGGGAATAGCTACAAGGGAGAAAAATGCAAACCACAAGGCAAATTAGCCACAAGGGAGAAGCAGGCTAAAGCAAAAGTTTTTCAAAAATATAGATCACCCCCCTTGAAGCTACTCCCCTTGCAGCTGATTTGGGGAGAAGTATGGTTAAACAATAGCTTAACATACCCCCTTGAGTCTATTCCCCTTGCAGCTTATTTATATTTCTCCTGCCAGCCCAACATCCCCCCTGCCAGGTTTTTTACATTGGTAAAGCCGAAAGTTTCCAGCATCATGCATGCCTGGGCGCTTCTGGCACCACTGCGGCAATAGCATACAATTTCTTCATTTTTCAAGGCATCAATATCATCAACCTGCATGGTTTGTACTTTACCTAGTGGCAGCAAAGTGCCACCAATGTTAAACTCTGCATGTTCGGCAGGTTCACGTACATCAACCAGGTTAATAGCTTCGCCGGCATCCATACGGGCTTTTATTTCTTCAGCAGTAATTGTTGTCATGGTAATTATTATTAATTTTTTTCTGAATTAACTTTGGGTTTGCTTTTCTCTTTTTTAATAGCAGCAGAATCCGATTCTAACGGTTTATTTTCCTGCGATATCCACACATCCATCAATTGTCCTGAGCGTATATATAAAAGCATGTTCTCTTCGTCGAGCCGTTCGGGCCTTTGCTTAACAATGTATGCAGAAGCTGTATCAGAAATTGCACCTCCATAACCAATTATTGCACCCAGGCTAATTCCATCTGCATCCAGCAAAGCTTTAGCCTCAGCATAGCTCATTCCAACCAATGCTGGTACGGCTATTTGCCTGTCTTGCAAACCTCCACCAATTACCAGATCTATTGTACTGCCCCATTGTATTTTTGCTTTTTCGGCAATGCGGTTACCATTGTATTGCTGTTCCAGCACAGACCCCATCATAAAATCAGGACGAAAAGTTGTATCACCCAATCTTAAATGATTACGCTCCAGCATGCGAATGGCCGATGCCAGATTTTGCCCTTCCAGCCTTGGCATATCAATCATGGGTGGTGTGTACCTGTTTACTGTAATAAAAACGGTGCGGTTTACCTTTACGGTTGCATTGGGATCGGGCAATTGCTTTAAAACAGTACCACGTTTTGCGGTATCGGTAAAAACAGAATCCTGTATATACACATCAAAGCCCTGTTTTTCAAGTAGTGCAATAGCCTCATTGGTTTTCATGCCGGTAATGGCAGGTACTTTTAAATAAGCACCGTGCCTGGTTATCCAACCCAGGGTTTTTAAAACTAAAAATAAAATGAGCACGGCTATTACAATAGCAGCCAGCAGATTTACCCAAAAGGGTTTATTTGTAAGAGTTTTAAACACGTGGTTGATTTTGTATTTTTACTTGTTTGTAAATTTATTTTTTTTCGAAACATTCTTCCAGCAAAGCTGTATAAAATTGTTTTAACGTCCACCCCATTGCCACCACCTGTTGAGGTACTATACTTGCTTCGCTTTGGCCGGGCACGGTATTTATTTCCAGCATAAACGGGTTGCCCGAAGCTTCATCATAAATAAAATCAATCCTTACAGGCCCGTTGCAGTTAAAAACGGCATACGCTTTTTTTGCTTCGGCTCTTATTTTTTCTGCAATCACTTCATCAATTGTTGCAGGTGTAATTTCTTCGCTGGCACCTTCGTACTTTGCCTGGTAATCAAAAAATTCGTTTTTTGCAATAATCTCTGTAATGGGTAAAGCAATCACTTGGCCCTTACTTTTAAAAACACCAATGGTAAGTTCTCTTCCTTTAATAAATTCTTCTACCAGCACCTGATCATCTTCGGCAAAAGCTTTATCCAATGCGGCTTGCAGCTCATCTGCTTCTTTTACTTTACTCATACCAATGCTGCTGCCACCATTATTTGGTTTTACAAAAACCGGTAGTTTTAATGCAGATAAAATACTTTCTGCTGTAACCGGTATATGTTTAAAAAGATGAACCGACTTTGCCACATGCATGCCTGCAAAAGCAGCAACGGCAACTGTGTATCGTTTATTAAAAGTTAATGCCGATGTGGCAGTATCGCAACTGGTGTAAGGAATATTTAGCGTATCGAAATAACCCTGCAATTTTCCATCTTCGCCGGGTGTACCGTGCAGACCAACCAGTACGGCGTCAAAATTTATTTTATTTCCATCAATGGTAATACTGAAATCGTTTTTATCTACCGGTATTTTTTGTCCATCTGCTGCCAGATAATTCCAGCCCGTGGGATTGATATCTATCTTATAGGTTTCCCACTTATCGGTATCCAAATTTTTCTCAATATTGTTGGCACTTTTGTAAGATATTACTGCTTCGCCGGAATAGCCGCCGGTTATTAATGCTATTTTTTTCTTCATCTGGAATTGCTAAAGGTTGTTTTACAAAGAAACGAAATATAGATTACGGATTACTGTTTTTAGTTGAATGCGACACATTTTTTTAACAATTTAACAAGGTACTGGTATAGCTTTTCATTGCTCAGCAGTATTCTCTCCCAAACCTTCATTACCACAGTCTAACACATATTTCCAGCTGCCGCTTTTTTCTTTTTTCCAGATGCTTACGTAAGTGCCGTAAATAACGGTGTCTTTTGCAGCAGGGCGCAACGCATAAATACCATACGTATAACCCAGTTCGCCGGACCGGGCAATAAAACCATTTTTAGGCTCCCAACTCATGGTAAAATCACTATCATTCTGGCGAATTAAAAAATCAACAGCATCTGCACCGGCAATGGGCAGGTGGCCCGGCCTCAATAAAACACCGTTGCTATCTAAGTATTCCAGAAAAGCAGTTTTCATTCCTTTCTCTAAACACATTTTAGAAAACTCCCTGTCGGCATTCATCATTTCCATTTTGGCAAATGCATCTGCCTGTGGTTCTTTTTTACTTTTAAAATTGCAGGAACCAAGCAGCAGCAGTATTATTATACCAGGCAAAATCGTTTTAATCATACAACAAATTAATAAAAAGGGTTGATACAAAAAAGGCGAAAGTATTTTGCAATACCCTCGCCATGTTGCAGGAAATATCACCTGCCTGTAGTATCCGCCAAAGGCGGATTAAAATCGTGAGTGGTGAGTTGTGAATCGTCAGTCGTGAGTTTTCACGTCTCACCACTCCCGCCTCACGTTATATATGCATCTTGTCTTTCTTAGCCAGCAACTCATCAACGGTTTCAACATACATTTCATCTGGTACGCAGCAATCTACCGGGCATACAGCCGCACATTGTGGTTCTTCATGAAAACCCTGGCACTCCGTGCACTTGTTGGGTGTAATGTAATATATGTCCATACTTACCGGAGCCTGGCGCTGATCTGCATCAACCTGGGTGCCATCCATTAAAGTAAACATACCTTTAATGCTGGTACCATCAGATACAGCCCACTCTACACCACCCTCGTAAATAGCGTTATTAGGACATTCGGGCTCGCAGGCACCACAGTTTATACATTCATCTGTTATCTTTATAGCCATGTATCGTAATTTTGATTTTTAAAACCCCCTTATGGAAGGCAGGTGCAATTTAATAATAACAATATGAATTTACAAAAACGAATTGAAATATTACATCAGTTACAAAAATATTTATTAAGTAATGAGGAGGAATGGCAGCAGGTAAAAACAAAAGCATCTTTTCATAACGGCTGGTTTACAGAAGATTTTATAACTCTGTCGGTGCAAAACATCTGCACACAATTTTTACCAAAAGAAAAACTGGAGCAATGGGCTACGCATTATCACCTGGATGATAATATTGGCGGCAAAAATATCGGACTGGTAATGGCCGGTAATATTCCATTGGTTGGTTTTCACGATTTTTTATGTGTATTCATCAGCGGGCATAGGCAAACTATAAAATTATCATCCAAAGATGATATTCTGCTGAAACATCTTGTTGAAAAAATGATTGGCTGGGAACCTGACCTTAAAAAGCTTATTTCTTTTGCCGAAATGCTGAAAGGCTGCGATGCATACATTGCAACGGGCAGCAATAATTCGGCAAGATATTTTGATCAGTATTTTTCAAAATACCCAAACATTATTCGCCGTAACCGCACAGCTGTAGCCATTTTAAACGGAAAAGAAACGTCGAAAGAGCTGGAACTTTTATCGGATGATGTACACCAGTATTTTGGATTAGGTTGCCGTAACATCACCAAATTATTTGTGCCCGCAGGGTACGATTTTGTGCCGCTGCTGGGCGCATTTGATAAGTATAAATATTTTGCAGATCATCATAAATTTAAAAATAATTACGATTACCAACTTTCCATTGCATTGCTGAATAATATTTTTTACATGACGAATGGGAGTGCTTTATTACTGGAAAATGATGCCATTTTTTCAGCCATCAGTCAGCTTAATTATAGTTTTTATACCGATGAAAATAAAGTGTTGGAACTTTTAAAAGGGAATGAAGATATACAATGCATTTGCGGCCATTTGGGCATTCCCTACGGGCAGGCTCAATGTCCCACGCTAATGGATTATGCCGACGGGGTGGATACGATGCAGTTTTTGTTAACTTTATAAAATGCAGGATGAAATTTCCGCAGCTTCGCTGCGGAAGGGTTTTACCACAGATTGCACAGATTTACACGGATTGTATATTTATTTTATTGGCAATTAAAATTTGCGAAGCAAATAAAAAATCAGTGAAAATCAGTGAAATCCGTGGCAAAAAAATATTTGCGAAGCAAATACAAAACAAGTTTTCATTTTCCTTTGTGGCAAAGGGCAAACAACATCTACGAAGCTCTTCCTAATTAATTGTTAAACATGGCAGTTGGTAAATAGCATTTTGTCATTGCTTCGTTATTTTGTACTAACAGGCACAGGAGTTGATGTAAAACTAGGTGTGCAAAACAAAATCTTTATAAAAATTGTTGAACTAAATAAAACCTACGAAAAATGAAATTGAAACAAATTTTTTTTACAGTTGCAATCAGTGCAGTTACTGCCCTTACTGTTATCTGGGGTTATGGAATTTATGTAAAAAACAGCAACACCTATGCTGGCCAACAGGCAGGTGTAATGCCTGCCAATTATAAGTACGCAGGTTTTTTTGATGGTAACACAGCTCCTCCGGGAGGTGCTATTGATTTTACTGCACCTGCCGAAGCGGCAACACCGGCTGTTGTGCATATCAAAACAAAAACAAATGCCAAGCAGGTAAATAACAGTCTGCCAAAAAAACAACCCAACAATCCTTTCAGCGATCTTTTTGATGATGATATGTTTAACCAGTTATTTGGTGGCCGTGGAGGCCGGGGTATTATACCAGAGCAAAGGGCCAGTGGTTCGGGTGTTATTATCAGTGATGATGGATATATAGTAACCAATAACCACGTTGTTGATAATGCAGATGAAATTGATGTTACGCTCAGCAACAAAAAAACCTATAGGGCCAAAGTAATTGGTACTGATCCTTCTTATGATTTGGCTGTTATTAAAGTAGAAGCTGCAGGGTTACCGTTTTTATTGTATGGCAATTCAGACGATACAAAAATTGGTCAGTGGGTTTTGGCAATAGGCTATCCGTTAAATTTAGAAACAACTGTTACTGCTGGTATCATTAGTGCCAAAGCAAGATCTTTAGGATTAAATAAAGATAAAAGCGGCAACCCTGGAGCAGGCGTTGAATCGTTTATACAAACAGATGCGGCCGTAAATATGGGCAACAGTGGTGGTGCATTAATAAGTACCGATGGAAAGCTGATCGGTATTAATTCGGCCATTGCATCGCCTACGGGTTACTACTCTGGCTACTCTTATGCCATACCGGTTAATATTGTAAAAAAAGTAATTGACGATCTTATAAAATTCGGTACCGTACAAAGAGGTTTTTTAGGAGTAAGTTATGTTAACGCAAGTGATATGACTGACGATGAAAAAACAAAACAAGGTATACCGGTAACAGCCGAAGGGATTTATGTTTCAGATGTTCCTAAAGATGGTGGTGCTTATGAAGCCGGTATCCGCAAAGGAGATATAATTAAGAAATTAAACGGAATTGAAATAAGCAATGGTGGCGAAATGCAGGGTGTTATCAGCCGCCAAAAACCAGGCGATAAATTACCGGTTACTTATTTAAGGGGCGGAAAAGAGAACACCGTGCTTGTAACCTTAAAAAATAAGGCTGGCAATTACGACATCGTAAAAGCCGATGCAGTACTGGAAACCTTGGGTGCAGAACTTACCACTCTGGATACAAAAAAAGCAAAAGAGTATGGCATTGCAGGTGGTGTAATTGTAAAGAAAATAAATGAAGGTGCTTTAAACGACCAGACAAGAATGAAAGATGGTTTCATCATTTTAAAAGTAAATGATAAAGAAGTAAAGAGTGTTGATGAAATGAAAGCCGCTGTAGGTAAAAACAAAAGTATTACCATAAATGGATTTTATCCCGGTTATGATGGTGTGTATGAATATCCAATTTCGCTGGACGGAAATTAAGAAAATTGATGAACAATAAAAAAGGGGCGACTGATGGTTACCCCTTTTTTATTTATTTATTTTCTCTCAAAAACCAAATAATCCCAAGGCTGCATTTTTAAAAATGAACCTGGCTCCAGATAATTTTCTGATCTATCAAAAACATTCAGATAAATATTATTGATAAGCTGGTCTTTGATGGTAAAGCCTGTTGCTTCATCACTAAAATTTAAAAATACAAGCACTTCGCAATCGTCATTTTTCCGCAAAAAAGCCATGATGTTTTTTCCACCTTCAGTAATAATATGAAAGCTGGTAACAGCCGCATCGGCAGAGCGTAGCGCCCGATTATTTTTGTGCAGGCTTAACAAGGTTTTATAAAAATCATGGAGTTTGTATTCGCCTGTCCATTCAATGGTATCCTTCTCAAAAAATTGCAGGCGTTTAGGGTTGGGCAATTCCTCACCACTATATATCATGGGTATTCCGTTCCAGGTACAACTGAATACAGACAAGCATTTCAACATAGCCCCATACTTTTCTTCGCCGGTTCCGTTCCAGGTGTTTTCATCATGATTACTGGTAAAATACATGCGGTGGGCAGTTTCCGGAAAATTAGCTTCATAGCGGGCAAGCACATCGTACAAACTTTCTAAATTTCGATTAGTCTTGTAAAAATTTTCTGTGCTGTGCATCCATTCCCAGGTAAAAGTGACATCAAATACCTGGTGGTAATTTATTTCTTCCGATTCGGCAAGCCAAAAAAGGTTTGGCTTTAATGGTTCAATGGCAGTTCTTGCTTTATGCCAGAATGTAAGTGGTGTAAGGTGTGCCAGGTCGGCCCTGAAACCATCAATATTAAATTCAGTAACCCAATATTGCATGGCATTAATCATGGCATCCTGTTCTGCAACATTGTTATGATCAATCTGTATCACATCCGTCCAGTCGTAAGGAGTTTTAAAATTCCCGCTTTCATCCTGTACAAAATATTCCGGATGATTAGCTGTCCACACATTATCCCAGGCTGCATGGTTGGCAACCCAATCCATAATAACTTTCATACCCATTTCCTGTGCCAATTTCACGAGGTTTTTAAAATCTGCGGCTGTTCCAAATTCGGGGTTTACAGCTTTAAAATCGGCTATGGAATAATAACTACCCAAGGTTCCTTTACGG
This sequence comes from Chitinophagaceae bacterium, assembly GCA_031360765.1. GTDB lineage: Bacteria > Bacteroidota > Bacteroidia > Chitinophagales > Chitinophagaceae > Ferruginibacter. The sequence goes on along the minus strand of JANMBZ010000019.1, from coordinate 16,061 downwards.
TTTATTTTGCCAATGGGATGTATGGGCATAAACCAAAGCACTTCTACTCCCATATCTTTTAGCCTGGGTAATGATGCTGCAAATGCATTAAAACTGCCTGCTGTACTATATTGGCGGATATTAACTTCATAAATATTTGTAGTTGCAATCCAGTCGGCTCTTTTATAAAACTGATCGTTCATTTTTATTATGATTATTTCTTTACTCAAATGTAAGCCGCAGATTTTGAAATTTCCCAGGCTCTTATTTCAAGAGCAACAATGTACCTTTGCATTTGTTATAATTTACCATGAAGAAATTTGATGTACCAATCATATACCGTAGTCCTTTAATTGCCGCCATAAAAAATAAGCGTAAGGACCTGGATAAGATGAAAAAGGATTTCAGCCCTACCCTGCTTGATTACGGGCCGCTGAAGATTTATCTGGCCCGCCATTTTGGTTTTTGCTATGGAGTAGAAAATGCTATAGAAATTGCTTTCCGTACCATTGAAGAAAACCCTGGCAAACGTATTTTTTTATTAAGCGAAATGATACACAATCCGCAGGTTAATGCTGATCTGCTTGCTAAAGGTGTTCAGTTTTTACAGGATACTTATGGCAAACAGGTGATTCCTTTTGAAACCTTAAGTAAAGATGATGTAGTGATCATTCCTGCTTTTGGTACTACATTAGATATTGAAAAACAACTTACCGCAATAGGTATTGAAACTTATAAATATAATACTACCTGCCCGTTTGTTGAAAAAGTATGGAACCGAAGTGAGCAGATTGCCAAAAAGAATTACACCGTAATTGTACATGGCAAACCAACACATGAAGAAACCCGGGCTACTTTTTCTCATGCATCTGCCAACACACCAACCTTAATTGTGAATGATATACACGACACCATAATGTTGGGCAAATATATAACCGGTGAAAAAAATGCCGCATCATTTAGTCAGGATTTTAGCGGCAAATATTCTGCAGGTTTTGATATGAATAAAGACCTGCAGCGCATTGGCGTTGTAAATCAAACCACGATGCTGGCAAGCGATACACAGGAAATTTCTGATTATTTAAAACAGGTTATGGTAAAAACATTTAACCTAGATGATAAAAATACAGAAGAGCGCTTTGCCGACACAAGGGATACTTTATGTTATGCAACCAACGATAATCAATCGGCTGTTTATGGTTTACTGCAACAAGAAGCAGACCTGGCAATAGTTACAGGCGGCTACAATAGCAGCAACACTACTCACCTGGTAGAATTATGCGAAGCTAAACTGCCCACTTATTTTATAAGCAGTGAAGAAAAAATACTTTCGGATAATTCAATACTTCATTATAATATTCACAATAAATCAGAACAGTTGACTCAAAATTTTTTGCTTCCTAAAAATCCTGTAACGATTTTAATGACAAGCGGTGCCAGTTGCCCGGATGCATTAGTTGAGGGTATTATCAATAAGCTTAAAAGCATTTTTGGAGTTAACAAGCAAGATGAATTGCTTTTAGAAGCTTTGGTATAATTACAAAAAGAAACCTTGTAATAACAAGGTTTCAGGGTACGGGTTAAGAGGTAAGAAAAAGGGTAATTAATGTTAATTAAGTTTCATCACTTTTGTTTTTAAACTACGGGTACTGCTCACCACTTCAATATAATAAATACCAGCGGGTAAAGCATCTACTTTATTAATACTGATATTATTATCGCCAATTTGGGTGTGTGCTTCCTGCGTACTCATTAAAATGCCATTGCTGCTGATGATATTGATGGCAACTTTTTCTGCCTTGTCTGCATTAACACGTATCTGCACTCTCTTACTGAAGGGATTAGGGTAAACAATCATTACACTGATTCCTTTGATATCAACATTAACCATTATTGTTTTACTATAAGTGTAATTGCCATTGTTATCCACCAGGGCAAGCCTGTAATAATTAATGCCACGTTGTGCTGTAATATCCAGGTATGTATAGTTTGCATTGCTGTTTAGTTGTCCGCTGGCAGTATTAATTTTGCCAATCTGCCTGAAATCATTGCCATCGGTGCTGCGTTCAATATCAAAATGCTCTATGTTAATTTCAGAATAGGTGTTCCAGCCAAGCTGAATAATACCATCTGAATAATTACCGTTAAACTGGTTGATAATTAATGGAAGAACCACACCCGGTGCATTCTTTATTCCTCCGTCAACATCTTTTTTTATTTCACCGGGGTGTAAAACAAAAGGTTTTGTTCTGCCCGATATGGTATCAGATTTACTATTTACAAATTGCAATATACTATCTGTAATAAGATTGGTATAGGCATAATTTGGTGGAATATTATTAAACCCCACAATAAAAGTCTTGGTAGTTCCGTAGGGCACATCGATTTTATTAAAATGATAATACCCGGAATCATCAGTATATTTTGAATCTATAACTTTTAGTAAAGAATCGTACAAAACAACTTCAATGTTTGATACACCTGGCTCGCCCTCATCCTGCACACCATTTACATTATTATCTATCCATACAAAATCACCCAGTGATGCAAATTTATTTTCGTGTACTGTATCAATAAATGTTGATGAAGAATCTGAAACTACGTGAATTGAATCTGCCGGAATTTTTGAAGACAACTGAGTAAAATCAGTCTGCGCCTGTGTTTTATAGCAATTAAAAAATAGTAACAGGCTAACCCATACAATGATCAGCTGCTTATTTTTTAAGCTGGCTATTAATTTTTTGTATATGGTGGCGTTTACTATCATTTGGTACCTTTTGTTATTGCTATACTTTCTTTTAATTTAAAATTGATTGATTATTGCCGGTGCAAAACCAGGTTGAATTTGCCGGTGATTTAAAAAAATAAAACCTGTTGATTTTGTTACCGGCAGAAGTTGAACCGGATTTATATACCTGATGAATACAAAATTATCAGGACCCGGCATATTGGCCGGAAACACTGTTAATAATTTTAAAAAACCTGAAATCTTTGATACAAAGTTTCCTGTTTTCTGATGGGTAGAATTATTATTCATTTTATTTTTTTTCAGAGGTATTAATCCTTTTTACAGGAAATGATTTTCTGTTTTTCAAATAAAAGAATACTGGATAAATTTTAAAGCTATTACCAATAACACGAGGTCATTATGGAATTAGCTACTGTAAAAAACAATAGGAAACTTCAGAAATGAAATACTGTTGTTGGTAAAAATATGGTGTCATTGCATTGCTACAAATCTACCTTTTCAAATTAAAGGAGAAAACACGTGAAAGTCAGTAAAAATACTATGTTAGGGGACACAAATATATAGAAAGAGTTTTTACATTTCCTAATTTTTTTTAAAATAAATTTTAGGAAATTCCTTGCCAATGATACAAAACCTTAATTATCAGGTATTTGGGGCTCAAAAAAAAGTAGGTACATATTAAAAAAAAGAGCCCCCCGGTTAAGGCGGGGGGACATCTTTTGCTTGTGCTTGGTTATCGAAAATCTTTAATACTTTACTAATTTGCTTACTACTGTATTTCCGGTTTCGCTGGTAATTTTTACCATGTATACACCGGGTGCAAGGTTGGTAATGTCAACATTATCTGTGTTTAAAGTACTGGTTTGTGTTTTTACCAACTGTCCGTTGGCTGCATAAATCACAATCGTGTTTTTGCCACTTTCCATTCCTTTAATATTGAACTTATATCTTGCAGGATTTGGAGCAATCACAATTCCGCCGCTGCCTTTTGAGCAGCTTCTTGATTCTGTATTACTGTATGTGAAAGATCCGGTGATGTCAATCATTTTAAGACGGAAATAATATACAACACCAGCCTGCATTGGATAACTGTATTGATATGACTTTACTGTTGAACTGTTACCAGAAGCCAGTACCGTACCAACTTTAGAGAACCCAGGATTGTTACCGGTGCTCACTTCTATTTCAAATCTGTCGCTGGTAATTTCTGTAGAAGTTTTCCAGTTAAGGTTAGCTGTACATTCATTTTTTGTAACAACAAAGTCAGATAAGATAATTGGTAATGGACCACCTCCAGACCATAATAACCTGTAAAGTGCGGGTGTAGGATCTGCTATTCCGGCTGCATCAACATATGCGTAGCTAAATTTCATACCCGAACCACGCCATGGATCAGGGAATGTAACTGTTAACAAAGCAGCATTGAAATTTGTAATTATCTGGTTAAGGGTAATTGCAACACCGTTATACTTTAACACTGCAGGAACATTATCGGATCCAACTGTTGCTAAAGTGGTAAACTGTACCGACTTACCGGTTAAAACATTTTCGGTAGGCTGATCTTCCGGATCTGAACCGGTTAACACAGGGCAATCACCAAAACCACCAGCACCAGGTGTGTTAATCAGAATAGTTTGGCCTACAATGGGCGATTTAGGTAATACTGTAGTAAATGATTTTGAATCAGGCAAGCGCTCAATACCAAAATTAATATCTGATTTAATATCACCTGCAACTATAACAATAGATGCAGATAAACCGTTTACAGTACCATCGCTTCCGGCGCCTGCACCATTAAATTCGCCGGTATTAACCCAGCCTGCAGGTAATTCTGTTAATGGTGGTGCTACTGGTGCCAAATAAGTGCCAGTGCTTGGATTCTTTGTTAACTGTACAGTGTATGTTCCCACAGGTACATTATCAAACAAGAAAGTACCATTTGCGGCAACTGGTTGACTTGCGACTACCAGTCCTGCATTATTTAGTAAGTTGGCATACACCAACCCGCCTACATTTGTTTTAGGATTTGCAACGGAGCCTACAGAGGTTAATGTAGTAGCTACATTACCATCAGTTAAACCGTCAGCATCGTTAAATACATTACCGGTAATTATCTGTAAAGTTGGCTTATCGTAACTGGCAGCTACATACCAGATATCTCCTGTAAACGGATCTCTTGGAGCACCGGCACCCAGTGTGGCTGTACCTGGAGCCGACCATGCAAACTGCGAGCCTGTACCGCCTTGTAAATACACTTTGTAAACAAGGGTTTGTACTGTTCCATTTACTCTGATGCTACCAGTTGCAGCACCCACATTATTGATAAATTCTGTGGGATCAACAACTGATCCACCGTTTGGATTAACATCATTATTATTTAAAATGTTATTTCCGGATAGGGTCATATACTGATTGCTCGACATTAAGGTAGATGTTAAGCCTGGGGTTTGTAATTCCAGTTCAGTTGAAAAGAAAGTTGAAATATAGTTTGCAGGAATATTTGTTGCACCAAATGGCAAATACCTGTAACATCCTCCTAAACCTGCAATATGAATAACAGGATTTTTAACAGGTTGATTAAAAGTTAGAACAAGATCACCGAAATATACTCTTGATCCCCGTGGGTGTGCAATGGTATCATTGTATAGTACCTGTGCAGTTGTAAATATTTCTACCCCTCCGTTCAATGTTGCGCTAGAGCCACTGATAACGTTTAAGCCTGTACCTAACTGTGCACCGGTTGCAGTTGGGTTTGAAGTAAACATACTGTTGGTTGGCCCGCCATTTCCCGGATAAGTACCCAAACGTTCGTAACGACCACCTGCCGGATTACCACCCTGTGGAGTTGGATCTGTTGCCAGGGAAGGATAAAGTCCAAATACCAATCCTGTTGTTTGTGTTGTATTAACACCAGTTCCATTGTAATTGGTAGTACCATAATTCAGTCCCGTAAATTGTTGATTAGTTAATGCAACTGAAAATGTAGACTGTGGCAGATAAGTAGTGAATACATTGTTGTTTAATGCATCATTCTTAAACTCTGTAACTACAGGTGCAATACTGGTACCTACTCCGTAATTGGAATTAGGCAGTACAGTGGCCACGAAAGGCATTTCAATAGTTGGGATGCTTTGAGCTATGAGGCTCTGCATAGCTATTAAAGCTATTCCAACAAAAATCAGAGGTTTTAAAGTTTTTTTCATTTTTTTAATTTTTAACGATAACCAAATTTTAATTCTATATAAATCTTAACAAGCATTTTAATTCATTTATCCAATAATTATTTCACCACTGCTAACCCTGATGCCAAAATTTGCATCAAATACATCGTTGGTTTCAGTATCAAGGAATAATATTCCATTAGGTTGTCCATCACTTCCTGAAAGTGGACCTGCACCTAAATTCTCCCCAACTCTTTGCCATCCTGAAGGCAGGATCGGAATTGGTGCCTGCTGACCAGGGAATGCAACTATATTACTTAGAACAATTTTATAGGAATGGTTTACATCAACATTCAGGAAGCTGTAAGTTCCATCCGGGTTGATGCCTTCAAATTGTATAATGGTGTTTGTAGCTGCATCAACTAAATAAATATTAAGTGAATTAGGTATTGCCTGTACTCCAGTTTTATTAATCTGTAGGTCAGTCAAACCATTTGCATCATTCCAAACATGCCCGTTAACATTAATGATCCTGTAAACACCAGCATCAATATTGCTCACATTCTGTCCTTCTGCTACGTTGAATGGAGTTGTTTTACCGGTTGCATCTGCTTTACTATTATCATTCGCAGCAGTTCCGCCAACATTTTGTAATGTAAATGGTGCTGCAGGGTCTGGCGTATTGCTGAATACTGCATAATATCCTGCTCCTGCGGGTACATTGCTGATTTGGTAAGCTCCGTTACCATCAGTAACTGCTGAACCAATTGGCTGGTTGGCTGCGTTATATAAAGTAACAAGTACACCCGGTACACCTGGTTCGCCTGCATCCTGAATACCATCCCTGTTTAAATCATACCAAACAAAATCTCCTACACTTGCAGGTACAAATGGTTTTAAGCCGGCATCAACAGTTGTATTAACCTGACCTGCAGCCAATGTATAAGCCCCTGTTCTGCCGGTTGCAGGATCAACATCGCTGTCGGCTGCATCACCAGCTGCTACTACATCTTTAGCAGTAAATACAAGTTTAGCTGGTATGGTACCGAAACCTACAGTGTAAGTACCTGGGTTTAAATTGCTGAAGAAATATTTGCCGTTCTGATCGGTAATTGCTGAAGTGACAGCTACATTGGCAGTATTATATAAAGTAACCGTTACACCTGCAATGCCTTTTTCGGTTGCATCCTGTATACCGTTACTATTTGCATCAAACCATACATAATCGCCCAATGCTGCACGTGTTGAGTAAATACCTGCATCAACTGTGATGTTCGAACTTCCACCGGTAATGGTATAAGTTCCGGTAACACCTGTTGTTGCATCTGCATCGCTATCCACTGCATCATTTGCGCCCTGGTTAGCTGGTGAGAAAGTAAAGCCTGCTGGCAGGTTACTGAACTTTACTGAATAAGTTGCATCAGCAAGATTTGCGAATTTGTACAAGCCATCAGCATCTGTTACTGTTGTTGCTATTACTGAACTTGCAGCATTCAGCAATGATACAGTTACACCTGGTACTCCCTGCTCGCCTGCATCCTGAATGCCATTATTATTTGAATCAAACCACACACGGTCGCCAATCTGGCCTAACGGTGCAGTTGGGTTGAATAAACCAAAATCTATATCCAAACGCTCTTCACCTGCTGCAACACTAACCACATCGGTTGTAGAAGTACCGGCTGCAATTGCATTACCGTCGCTATCAATGTCCCGGTTAGTTCCTGCTGCTTTTGGCGATGCATTGTAACCTGCTGGCAAAGTACTGAAACGCACTTTATAATCACCAGCTGCTAAACCTGTAAACAGGTACTCACCCAATGCATTGGTTACAGTTACTGTTGGTTGCACACCTGCGGTGTTTGGATCTTTATCAATCGGGTTGCCGGCTGCATCAAGCAACTCTACCGTTACTCCCTGTATTCCAGGCTCGCCTGCATCCTGTAATCCATTATTATTTAAATCGTTCCATACACGGTTACCTATTGAAGCTGTACCTGCCATTGATGAGCGGATACCTGCATCTACATCCAGGTTGATTTGACCTGCTGCTAAAACAATAGTGGCAGTTTTACCTGTTGCAGGGTTGGCATCGCTGCCTGTAGCTGCTGTACCTAAACCTTGTGCAGTAAAGGTGAAACCGGCAGGTATATTGCTGAAACCTACTGTATAATTGCCTGCAGTTAAATCAGTAAACAAATAGTTGCCATTCCCATCGGTTACAGCCATTTTAATTGCTGTATTTGCTGCGTCGTATAAGGTTACGGTAACACCCTGTACATTTGATTCACCTGCATCCTGTATGCCATTCTGATTAGCATCAAGCCATACACGATCACCAATTTGAGCAGTACCGCCAGCAGTTACCCAATAACCTGCATCTACCGTAGTAATACGTTGTCCGGCTGCAAGGGTAAAGGTGGCTGTTGTTGATGTAGCTGGATCAACATCGCTATCTGTATCTGAAGCAGTTACATTACTGTTCAGTTTGGTGGTGATGGTATAGCCACCAGGAGTTACAAAATCAACTTTATAATTACCTGCCGGCACATCGTTGAAAATATATTTACCGGTAGCATCAGTTGTGGTAGTTGCAATGATTGCATTAGTTATAGCATTCACTAAACGAACTACTACACCTGCAATACCAGGCTCACCTGCTTCCTGAACGCCATTCTTATTAAGATCATTCCAAACAAAATCTCCGATGCTTCCATTGGTTGATGTTTGTGTTTTAATACCTGCATCAACATAAGTAATCTGATCTCCTGCATTTACAGTGAAAGATAATGTTCTGCCGGTTGCAGGTACAATATCACTGTTGGTTGTACCACTTACTGCACCACTGTTTGTAGTAAATACAAATGCCGGTGGTAAACTTACACCTACGGTGTAAGCACCTGGCGTTACATCTGTAAACAGGTAGTTGCCATTAACATCAGTATAGGTGCTGCGTACTGCAACATTGCTGCTGCTATATAGGGTTACCAAAACATTTGAAACGCCTGGTTCGCCTGCATCCTGCACACCATTTCCGTTAGTATCTAACCATACTCTGTCGCCAACGCTTGCCGGCTGTGTTTGTGTGAATTTAAGACCGGCATCAATATCTGTGCGGTTTTGGCCATTGGCTAAAGTTACCGTTCCGGTTGTATATGTTATTGGATCAAAGTCACTATCTAAATTAGTATCAGTACCCTGTGTTTTAGCTGATAGGCTGTAATTGGCAGGTGGGGTTATTCTTACTGAATAATCTCCAGCCAATAAATTACTAAATTTGTAATTACCAAAGGCATCAGTTGTGGTAGTAGCTATTGGCTGGCCGGCTGCGTTTAACAACACAACTGTTACACCTGCTACACCTACTTCACCGGCATCCTGAATACCATCGCCGTCTGTATCATTCCAAACACGGTCTCCGATAGACCCCGGGATACTTGTAGAACTAAAACAAATATCATCTAAAGCTATAAAATGACTTGGCCCGCCTGCACCGGCAGTTGGATCTTGTATTGATATCTCCATTGATGTTACACCGGCCGGAACTGTATAAGAGCCACAAACCTGTGTCCATACACCGCCATTTGTAATTGTGCCTGAAGCAACATTGACGCCATTCATGTACAATTTTAATGTCATGGTTGCTGGATCTTGTTTAGAACCTGCTCCCCATGCACAGAAGTTATAAGTAAACCCTGGTGTTACAGAAACTGTCTTAAACCAAAGTCTTTCGTTATTGGTTTTTGGATGTAAAAGCAGCAACCAGTTTCCTGAATGAGGATATACTGTTATACCACCCGGAATGGCATTTCCATTGGAAGCTATAATTGCTTTGTCGGCACTTATATTTCCACTGGTTATTAGAGTTAATTCTGAACCCGCTGGATTCGGATTGCTTACCGGACCTAAATTTAAATTATGCGGTATAATTTCAAATCCACCATAGTATCCATTTGAATTGGTTAACAGGGTTCCTGTACAATAAGTTGGTGTGGTGGTTGTGGAAGAAAATCCAAAATCATACGTATCGTTATAATTTGTATTTACATTGGCACCATTAGGTTCCGTACCTGCTGCTAATGTTATAGGCCAACCCAGGGTTTCGCCGCCATTAATAGAATATATACCGTTGTTATCCAGATTGATATTATTATCAGGATCACCAGCATTTACAGAATCTTTAACGAAGCCTGATGGAGTAATAACCCCAACAATATAGTTACCGCCAACCAGATTGCTGAAAAGATAATTGCCACTGGCATCAGTTGTTGTAGTTGCAATTACATTCGGTAATCCTGCTGCTGTGGTATCGGGATAATTGTTATTATCATTATCCGTATAAAGATTTACCGTAACACTGCCGATACCAACTTCTGTAGCTTCATTTATACCATTCTTATTTGCATCGTTCCAAATACGGTTGCCCAGAGAAAGCATAGGAACTGTGACATTCAAACAAAATGCATCCATCTTCATGGTATTGCAGGTGATTGAACTTTGTACCCTTACTTTAGTTGTTCCGGCAGGAGCGATAGCCGTGATTGAATACTGCTCAAGCTGGCTGTTGTTGATATCAACATCCCTTGTAACAGCTACATTTGATTGGCCTAATACTGTATTTGCAGCATTCAAAAAGATTAAACTTAATGTTGGGCTGCATGTAATGCCGGGTGTATGTGTTCCCGCAAAACCTTTGAATATTACAGTTGAACCTGCAGCAACATTTACATCCTGCCAAACTTTTGAAGTACCAGCACTCCAGTTATTAAATCCATTTGCTGCGCCACAGGCAATATAGCCGGTGCCGGTAGTTAGGGTACCGCCACTCCAGCTCCATCCTGTAGTTCCATTTTCGAAGTTGCCATTTACAAGCTGATTGCTTGTACTGGTAGTACAGTTACAATCTGGTAATAAACCAAAATCGTAGGTATTATTTGCATTACCACTTGGTTCTCCGCCACCTGTTAAAGTAATTCCTAAGCCTCTGATTTCCGTTCCAACAGCCACTTGTCCATTATCATCAAGGTCTGTATTGTTATCAGGATCGCCTCCATTTACAGCACTGCTCATATATCCTGCAGGAATTACTGCACCAACAATATAATTGCCGGGAGCAAGGTTGCTGAAAAGATAGTTTCCGTTTACATCTGTTACCTGGGTGGCAAGAGCCGCACCATCAGCAACATTATCATTGTTATCATCTTTATAAAGATTAACAGTAACATTTCTGATACCGCTCTCTGTAGTTTCATTTATACCATTATTATTTGTATCGTACCAAACCCTGTTACCCAATTGCAGGTTTACAGGACAATATCCTGCATCTACATTTGTGATATTCTGTCCGGTAGCAAGTGTAATATTTGGAGTTACACCAGTTGTCTGGCTTGGATCACTATCTATATTATCATCAGTACCAACATTTGCAGTTGTAACCACCGATCCATTTATTGAAACCGGAAAAACAACTGTGTAAGTACCCGCAGCCAATCCTGTAAACAAATAGTTACCTGTTGCATTTGTATTTTGTGTTGCAATAACAGTGTTAGCTGAATTTCTAAGCTGAACGCTTACGCCGGTAATGCCACCGGTTTCAGCTGCATCCTGTATTCCGTTACCGTTTGCATCTAACCAAACACGGTCGCCGATAGAGCCGGTTACCGCCGGTGGAGTACAAACAGGGCCGCAGATATTTGCATATTCAACATTTTGCCCGGCTTTTAATCCAAACTGTATAGTTCCAACACCGTAATATCCTTTTAGTGTAAAAGAAACTGTTGTAGATGTATTACAAGCTACGCTAAAATCATATTTTATGCCACACAGGCCAGTATGTTTCTGCAAACCAAATGAATAAGGTGATCCTCCCGTTACTGCTGCAAAATCGCCTGCATCATCAAAGCATGACATACATGTGAGATTACCAAAATCAAAATGGCTTATATTTGGCGAGCATCCACTTGTTACTTTGTATGTATATTTTGTAGTAATGTTGGGACTTGTGCCACTATATGTTACTCCTAAAAACTCTACCATAGTACCACCGCTGGTAGTAGCTGTTGATACACAGTTATAAACTACATTATACAGATACAATCCAAAGTCGTAAGTAAGATTTTCATTTCCGTTATTTGTCGGCTCAGTTCCCCCACTTAAAGTAATACCCAAACCTCTTATCTCATCATTACCTACATAGATTTCGCCGTTATCATCTGCATCTATGTTATTATCGGGGTCGCTGCCGTTTATACCACTGCTCATATAGCCGGCTGGCATTACTACACCTACTATATAATTACCTGCCGGCAAATTAGAAAAAAGGTAATAGCCTGTTGAATTGGTAGTAGTATTTGCAATTGCCGCTCCATCAGCTACATTATCATTATTATCGTCTTTGTATAATTTTACAGCCAGATTAGACATTCCATTTTCGGTAGCCTCATTAATTCCATTATTGTTGATATCGTTCCAAACCCTGTTGCCTAACTGCAGGTTTACAGGTGGAGTAGAAGTTACGCACCACCTATCTGTTTTTGTATAGCTTCCGTTACCTCCAAAAGCTACCCTTGTATATTTTGCACCAGCCGGAACCGTTGCAGCGAAAGTATATAATTGTGGCCCTGCCGGTGAATTGGCTAAAATTTTATCAACCTGTATATAAACCGATGTACCTAAAACAACGTTAGCAGCATCTAAAAACTCAACAGCCACCCAGTTGTTGAAAGTGTTGTCGTGTGTACCTGCATAAACCGAAGTATTTATTACAGTTCCGGAAGCAAGATCAGTACCAATTAATTGCCAGGCTTTGCTACTTGTGCTTGTATTATTCAAATCGCCTGAAAACGAACCGCAGGCTACCCCACCATTACCAGCCGCAAGTGTGCCGCCAGTTGAAGACCAACTCGTTGTTCCGTTTTCGAAGCTTGGATTTAAAACCAAATTGGTTCCGGTACAATTACAATTGTATGTTGTGTTTGATAAAACAAATGAAATGGTTGTATCATGACAAAGTGTACCGGTTGCATCGGCGCCACTGTATGTTTTTAAATTTACGCTATAGTTACCAACAGCGCCTGTCCATGCACCACTGCCTGTAGCCGGACTGTTATAAGGCGTTGCATTTTCAATATTTGAAGTGGCTGTTGGGCCTGTAATACTATATTTTACACTACCTATAGTACCACTCGTACCAGCTTCCAGGTTATATAAAGAGCCTAATTGGGCTACAGTAAATGTTGAACCATTTGTAATAGGAAGGTCGGCTCCGCCATTTAACTCGTTAAAATATAAGTTGGTTACCTTGCCGCCGTTGCATGTAAATGGCTTTCCGCCATTTGCCAAAACAGACTGGCTTAAAGAAAAACTTAAAACTGTCAGGAATAATACCAGGTACTTTTTAAAAGCAGCAGTGGCAATTGTAGAGTTTTGTTTCATAAATTTCAATAACATGTTTAATAAATTAAATCATTAACGGGTAAAGCATACCTGTCAAAGCACAACATGTTCCGATGGGGGGGTGGGTGGAAATTCAGGAATATTAAAACTCTGGTGGTCTTTATGATAGGATATGAATCCTATAGATGGGATATGTGGTCAAATTGGTAAAGGTGAGACAAAAATAAAACAAATTTTAAATAAACCAAATTATTTTTAATTTATTTTTCAAAATGATTGAATTTTATAAGCTGATCTTTTCGTTTGCTATTTGTAATGCCATTTCCAATTGCCGCTGTATACTTATATGTGTGTTATCAAGTTCAATTGCATCTTCAGCTTTTCTCAGCGGACTGATTTCCCTGTTAGAATCAATGTAGTCACGCATTTCAAGATTTGCTTTAACGTCTTCTATTGATATATTGGGGTTTTTGTCAAACATTTCCATGTATCTCCTTTGAACACGTACGGCTATGTCGGCAGTCATAAAAAATTTAAGTTCAGCATCCGGAAAAACGGTGGTTCCAATATCACGGCCATCCATAACAATTCCCTTGCCCTCGCCCATTTTTTGTTGCTGGGCAACAGCAAATGCTCTTACTGCTGCAATGGCTGCAACATCACTTACTTTTTCTGCAATTATCAAATCCCTGATGACATACTCCACATTTTCTCCGTTCAAATACATTTCAGATTGCTGTGATTTTGTATTAAACTTAAATTCTAAAATAATATCGGTTAAAGCAGTATTTACTTCAGCATCGTCTGTCCAGTCAATATGATTACGTAAAAAATAAAGTGTGATGGCCCGGTACATGGCACCGCTGTCAATATATATATAGCCAAGTTTTTTTGCCAGTTGCTTTGCCAGCGTACTTTTTCCGCAACTGGACCATCCATCAATAGTGATGATTATTTTTTTCATTGATGCAAAAATCATCAAAACAGGGCAATAATAAAAATAAAAGGTGCTTTTAAAATTGTCGCTTGTTACTATAAAGAGCTGACATATTTCATTAGAAGTATTAAAGTATCAAGGAGCAATAAAAAGATGGCATCTCTTATTACAACTATAAATGCACCCCATATAAAAGTGAAACCCTAATAAGCCGATTTTTGAATTTATTTTAGCCAGAGCAACGTTGATTACATCCATCACCTGTTACCAGTTTAGTACATTAAATCGGACAACTTTTTTCAAAAGCCTAATAAAAACGGCACTTTTTATAATACTATGCGTTAAATAAAAATTTCTGATTAACCTCCGAAATAATTTGGTAAATCTCCTTATTTCAGCCTTACCCTTAACAGTTAAGTATAATTATTAAAATTATGATTTTGACAACTCCACCGTAATTTCCGAAAAAAAATTGCGCAAAATGCATTTTTATTGAAATTATTGTTTACCTTTACAATCCCTAATAAAAGCGAAACCCTAATTTCGCCAATCTCATTCGACACTACACATTTTTCTTCCATTACTGCTTTTACTTACAGTTTTTTTGTAAAATCCATCATCCTGTGTCTGTTTATTTACAAATGGAATAAAAAATTAATTACACAAGATGCGAACAAGAAAATGCGGAAGCAGTATGTTAACCAAGTGTTTAATAATGCTCACAGGATTATTTCCTGCTATTACCCATGGCCAGTTCAGCACCCTTTCCAACATAACCCGAACAAATACTACAACTGCCGGTGAGCAATGGGAACATTGGTGGCCCATCCGTACTACTGCTGTGCAGCCCTGCATCAGGAAATTTAGATTCAATTGTTTAAACACTGTTACTTTAACGCCAAATACTACACCAAATAAAGTAACTAAAGTTGATGGAACCAATGTGTTGCTTGATGTATTTGATTACACCACCGATGATAAGGATTTACAGCAACACGCCAATTTTAAAGCGGGCATCAGTATTGATTTAGGCAGTTATGCAACAGGAATTTATTTGATAAAGATTATTGAGTACAATGGAAACACAACCGTTAAAAAAATTATTAAGAAATAGCAATTTTCAAAAATTTTAAAACAATTACCTCTGTTTTATTCAAACCAAAAAAAAACACTAAACCACAAAAAAAAACACAATGAAAAAAATCAACTCTATTATGTTTGCAATGGCTTTTATGTCTATTGCATTATTCTCCTGCCAGAAAACAAGCATTGATGAATTAACACAAACCAACAATTTGCCTAAATCCAAAGCAGGCAATACACCCAAAAGCAATGGTGAAGTTATTAATGGATTATCTGGTAATCCTAACGAGTGTCCTGCCACAGTAGTATCTTTAATTGCAGGCCAGTATATGGATGCAGGCTCTGTTACTGTTACAAACGATTACTCTTACATTTATGTAACGTATACAACAACGGGTAATTGGGTGCTTACCCAAACACACTTGTATGTGGGTGCTTGTGAACTTATACCGGTAAACAATTCAGGAAACCCTAGAATCGGGCACTTCCCTTACAGTAGCGCACATGCTAACCTCACAACATATACCTACCAGGTGCCCATTAGTGCCCTGTATGGTTGTGGATGCATTGCTGCACATGCAGTTGTTAAACAATTAGATGGAAATGGCAATACAATTCAAACACAAACTGCCTGGGGTAATGGTACACAAATTACACCCGGGGGTAGCTGGGCTATGAAGTTTTCGTACTGCAATTGCAATGCAGGTACTTAGTTATTTTAGTACGTGTTTAATTATTTATGTTTCCGGCCTTTGGC
>JANMBZ010000017.1:0-11908 GCA_031360765.1 Chitinophagaceae bacterium | reverse complement strand
TTTACCAGCAAGTGAAACCGGTATTAATTTTAGAAATGACATTGCAGAAACTCCCGACATGTTTCTCTATCTTTACGAATACCTGTATGTTGGTGCAGGGGTTAGTGTTGGCGATATCAATAACGATGGGTTGCCCGATATATATTTTACCTCAAGCCTTGGCAGCAATAAGCTGTACCTGAACATGGGTAATTTTAAATTTAAAGATATAACTGTTGCCGCAGGCGTTGCAGACAGTGTTGGTATTAAAACCGGTGTAACTATGGTTGATATTAACAATGATGGCTATCTCGATATCTTCATCTGTAAATCGGGATATAAAAATCCGGACCTGCGCAAAAAAATTCTCTACATAAATAATAAAAACAACAGCTTTACAAACCGAGCTGCCGAGTATGGGCTTGAGGAATCGAGCTATACCATGCAGGCCTATTTTTTTGATTACGACCGCGATGGTGATAAGGATGTTTATTTTGTAGATCACCCCATTGATTTCAGTAAGTCAATGACCATACCTGCCACCATTGTAAATGGAAAAACGGTTTATGCAGCAGATACAAATACGCTGTATGTTAGTGGCCGCCTTTTTGAAAACCGAAATGGTAAATTTGCTGATGTTACAAAAAAAGCAGGCCTCATTAATCATGCTTTCGGTTTAAGTGCATCCATTGCGGATATTAATGCGGATGGCTGGCCCGATATTTATGTTGCCAACGATTTTAATAAGCCCGATTTTTTGTACATCAATAATGGTAACGGAACATTTACCGATAAACTTACTTCCTATGTAGGGCATGTAAGTTTTTCATCCATGGGTTCAGATGTTACTGACTTTAATAATGATGGACTGGAAGATATTTTTGTGGCAGATATGGCTGTAGAAGATCCTGTAAGGCAAAAACAACTCTTTGCAGTAAATCAAAACTACGATAAGTTTAACCTGATGCTCACCTATGGTTTGTATTATCAGTACCCCCACAACAGCCTGCAGCTAAACAATGGCAACGGCACGTTCAGCGAAATTGCCAATTATGCCGGCGTTGCCGAAACCGAGTGGAGCTGGGCGCCGCTTATTGCCGATTTTGATAATGATGGATGGAAGGATATATATATCAGCAACGGTTTAAAAAGAGATATGACGGATTGGGATTACAAAGTTTTTGTACTCGATTCTGTTATCAACAGTATGAACAAAGGCAAATCTGTTGATTTAAATAAATGGTTGCAAAGTATGCCTTCGGTACCGGTTAAAAATTATTTTTATCATAACAACGGCAGCTTAAAATTTGATAACTACAAAAATATCTGGAGCGATGAGCCACCTTCATTTTCGAGTGGTGCTGCTTATGCCGATTTTGATAATGATGGCGACCTGGACATGGTTGTAAACAATACCGATGGTCCGGCTTTTATTTTAAAAAACAATGTAAGGGAGTTAAATCCATCATCTCATTTTTTAAGATTTCGGTTTTACAAAACCCCGGCATCGGCCGAAGAAATTTATGGTGCTACTGTAAAACTTACCAATTCAAAAGGGCAGATACAATTGCAGCATTATAATCCTGAACGTGGTTTTTTATCAGGTATGGAACATGTGCTTCATTTTGGTAATGGTGAAGATGCACTGATTAGCAAAGCAGAAATTACATTTCCAAATCAAAAGAAAATTATACTCGAAAATGTAAAGGCCGACCAGGTACTTACACTTTATGAATCTGATGCTGTAGCAAACAACGCCACAATAGTTGCAAAAGCGAATACTATTTTTAAAGATGTAACTGCAGAAGGAAAATTAAAATTTACACAAACAGAAAATGATTTTATTGATTTTAAAAGAGAGCCGCTGATACCTTACAGGTGCAGCCGTAAAGGCCCTTATTATGCCAAAGCAGATGTAAACGGCGATAAGCTGGAAGATATTTATATTGGCGGTGCTGCAGGCTTTGAAGGCAAGCTGATGATACAGAATACAGGCGGATCTTTTACAGAAAAAAAACAGGCAGCATTTACTGCTGATAAAAAGTTTGAAGATATGGGTGCTGCTTTTTTTGATGCTGATGAAGATGGCGATATGGATTTGTATGTGGTGAGTGGCGGCGCAGAGTTTGCAGCCGGAGATAAATTGTACCAGGACCGGTTGTATAAAAATGATGGCAAAGGAAATTTTACTGCCGCCGCCAACGCCTTGCCCATTGAGGGTTTTAACGGATCATCCGTTACGGCTTTTGATTATGATAGTGATGGAGATATGGATCTTTTTGTGGGTGGCCATGTTTTGCCAGGCAAATTTCCCAAGCCTGAAAAAAGCCTGTTACTGCATAATAATAAAGGTGTTTTTACGGATGTTACCCGCCAGGTTGCAGATGCATTATTAAACCCAGGCATAATTAACCAGGCTGTTTGGGCAGATGTGGATGGAGATGGAAAAAATGAATTATCCATAATCGGTGAGTGGATGCCTTTGCAAATATTTGGTTTTACAGATGGGCATTTTGTAAAAAAACAAAACAGTGTACATATTATTTCACCATCAAAAAAAGACACGCTCATTAGCATGGATGCATTAACCGGTTGGTGGTATAATATGAAGGCAGAAGATATTGATAAAGATGGTAAGATGGATTTTGTAATGGGCAACCGTGGTTTAAACTCCAACATAAAAGGAAACATAAACGAGCCTACCACTATTTATGCAAAAGATTTTGATAACAACGGAAGTTACGATGCCATACTGGGTTTTTATCAATGGGGTAAATGTTATCCGCTGTACAGCAGAGATCAGTTGATTGATCAGGTGCCATCTATGCGTAAAAAGTTTGTACGCTACAAAGATTATTCCGGTAAAACCATGGATGAGATTTTAACGGCTGCTGAAAAAAATAATATGGAAGTTTTTAAAACTAACTTTTTTGAATCGGGTGTGCTGATGAACGAAGGCAATAATACTTTTCGTTTTATTCCTTTTCCGGAAAAAGCACAATTCTCTACCATTAACGATATTATTGTTGATGATGTGGATGGAGATAGTTTAAAAGATATTTTGGTGAGTGGCAACAACAGCGATGCATCGGTGATGACGGGTGTGTACGATGCAACATCGGCCTTGCTTTTAAAAGGAACTGGTGCTGGAAATTTTACTGCTGTATCACCTGCTGAAATTGGGTTGAATGTAAAAGGAGAATCACGTAAAATGGTTTACCTAAAAGATAAAGGCATGCTTATCTTTTTAAAAAACAATGCAGCGGCGCAGGTGTTTATGAAGAAGTAAAAAATTTCCTCCCATTGATGATTTTAAATGCCTTGGAGAGGCAAGAGATTGGTAGATAAATAAACCCCGGTTTACAAAAGTGCCGTAGGCACTACAGATTGCCGGGATTTTCTATCATGCCTACGGCATTTGTTATGTTGTTACTTCTTTTCTACCATTCTATCGTTGCTGCCGGAACTAATACATGCCAATTCATGAATAAAAAAATCACTTCAACAACAACTTCTCAAACTTTTCTATCTCTGCAATTTCCAATGCAGATATATTTTCGTTGTTATCAAATTTCGATTTAAAAAAAATTAATCTTTTGTGATGAGGATATTTTTCAAGAATAGCAGCAATTTTATTTCCGATTGATTCGTCCTTCACCGGCAAAGGAGCCGATATTGTTGCTGCAGCACGTTCCCTGGTTGGCTTCTTTTTAATGATGGCTTCTAAAGTTGCCAGTTTACCGTGTGAAATAGTTGCGGTTTTTAAAGCCTTACTGTGCAGGCCTTCCAATTGTTTTTTGCTTAAGCCACCGCGGTTGCAATACTGTTGGTGCAGGCTGTTTACAAAATTTGATGTTGGGTGGGCTTTCACCATTTCGGCCAGTATATCTAAAAGTATATCCATTTTTTGTTGCGGTGAAAGTAGCTAAATCTTTTAAAAAATCATAAAAGTAACCGGTTGCAAACACAAAAGCCACCTTGCGGTGGCTTTTGTGTTCATAGTTTCAAAGTTAATCATCTTTTTTGCCGTGCCCTTTTCCTTTACCATTTCCTTTAACTCTTCCTCCATTTTTATATTGACCATAATGATTTCCATTATCGTGTTTGTTTTTAATAATCACTTGCCTGCTTCCGTAATTTTTATATCGTACATATTTTACACGGTGATTATTAAATTGTTTGTAAGCATCTTGATTTTTAAAAACTACTTTATAGCCAGAATACAAATTATAGTTTGAATGCCTGGGCGGCAGTGCAGGTGAAAATGTCCAGTTGCCATCAGATAAATATACAAACTGGCGCTTTGGAACATAGTAGTAAGTTTCAATATCGGGCATGTAATAATACTCTGCATAATTATATCCTGCTGGCCCCCATTCTGGCTGGTCGGCAATATTAACGTTTACTTTTACCTGCGCACTTGCTGTATTTACAAATGCAACAGTTGCAAATGTTAACAGCATGCTAAACAAAAACTTTTTCATATAAATATTATTTGGTTCAGCATATAAAGCCAAATACAGTGCCAGAAAGTTATCCGTTGAAAAAGTATGTTAAGTAAAAGGGGGGAAATCAGTGATTCTTTTTGGGCCAGTAATGTTTAATCCATCTCCAACAGCAATGGATTTTCCAAATTCAGATGCCGGTATGTAACAATCAACTGATAAATAATAAGCATGGCCATAATCTTCCAGTGTTGACCATTGCGGAAGAGTTGCCGTTCGTTGTTGTGCAAATGTTTTTGGGAATTTAGGAAACGCTTCTGCTGTTTGCGGGTGGCGTGTTGGCACTACACATCTTGCACGTGGACTGATGCCATATAAGGTAACTTTACCGATTGTAAATTCAATGGCAGTTCCTTCTTCCAGAAAAAGTTTGTCTTCCCAAAAAGCCGGCACATCAGTAATTTCAATAGTTGCCCTAAAGCGTTGCCTGGTTTCTTCCATATCCATATCACTAAACCAATCAGCAACTTTTTGCAGGCTGGCTGTTGATAAAACCGTTACGCCACTTTGTACTGGTACATCCAGAAACTCGCCTTCGGTATTTCTGATAAGTGTAACCGGCATTTTAAAAAAGTTGGAAAGAAATTCATTGATGGACGCTTTATCATTTTGCAAATGAAAGCGGTGCCAGGTTTTTTCTGTCTGGTGCCTGAAGGAAATAATTTCAGTTTCAAAATCAATTTCTGATCTCAGCAAATAAACCAGATCATTGTTTTTACCTTTTACAAATTTTCCGTTGCTGTCAACAATAGCATATTCTCTGTCGTGTATTAAACTACCTCCATTACCTATCTGTGCGTTCTGTAACGAAATGCCATCCAGCGATTTTACCGGGTAAATTGTAATTGCGGCAACAACGGGATTTGTTCTCATTGTATATTAATTTTAGCAGACAGAATTTTTACTGCTTAAAAGTACTGTTTATAAACCGATTAACGCTATTCCAAACCATTAGCAATTGAGGCTTGCAAATAAGGCCAATTCCTTATGTACAATATTTTTAAAATTCTATCGTTAACATTTAGTACCTAAACAAAACCCATGAACAAAACCCCATACACCGCAAAATCCGGCCACATAGTGGTGCAGGCAATTAAAAACATTATTGGTAAGCTCAGGCAAAATCCTGATGTTTACCCGATCCGGTATTACAAAAAGACACGCAGGTTTAGCAGCAGCTTTAACCGGGAGGCAGTAAAATAACGAATACCTATTCGGAATTTACCTCCCCAAAAATTAAGCAAAACTGCGCTTGACAATATGTATATCGGATTTGTACTTTTGATATTCAAAATCTGATGTATGAAAAATTATACCACAACGCAGCAGTTCTCTGCTAACAGCATTCTCAAGTTTTTAGGCAATGCCTTAAAAAGCTTCTTTCAAAGCAGCGATAACCGGGAATTTAAAAGATTGAAAGATTTTATCTCGTCCTGATAAACAAAATTTTATTTTCTTACAAGTAGAATTTTACCTGAGCAGGTATTCAGCACCTGTGCTTTAAAGTACTTTACAAAATTGACCCTGTTTTCAATAAGTCCGCAGCTGGTTTTACTCCTGAATTACATATCTTATTTCAATAGTATTTCCATAATTATATGGATAGCCTTATGGGTTAACGTATTGCATGGTCAGTTCTTTTAAAAGCTACTGCATGCTTTCAATCAAAACTTATTTAATTGATTTATATTGTGTGCTATAATACCTTAATAAATATGAAAATAAATTTATTCCCCTGTTTAATTTTTCTTTTTTTATGTGCTGCCGGATGTGTAAAACCCGGTACAAATGATGATTGCAGACCATTAAACTTTAAAATTTCCATAACAGACACTGCTCCGTTTATTGGTGATAATATTACTTTGGAAGTTCCAAAGCTTAATGAGTATGACTTGTTAAGTTATAACAACCCTGCAGGAAGTGGTACTACATTCAGCCACAGTATTGACATTACTAATATAAAATATAATCAGAAGGGTTGGTATCATTGGAGTTTGTCAAATTCAGGTTGCAATGTCTCTTATCGTGACAGTGTGTATGTTAATGTAAAACTAAGGCAGGCAACTCCGCCTTGCACACTTACCAATAATTTTGCTTCTTCTAATAACTTAATTGATGTGGCTTTTACTTCGGTTACACAAGCCTTTGACCCAACTTTTAATGGTATGGCTGTGTATGGTAACAGATCTTTGGGATACCCATCTTACAGGGTCTTGTTTAATTCATACAATGGAAACACAGAGCCAATAGATGGGGTTTATAATACTAACAACGTACCAACTTTCGATATTTTCGATGATTACAATACAGTATCTGTTAGTTTTTTATATAGCGGACAATTTTTTCATTGTCACCCAAATCAAAAATTATACGTGTCGCATGTTGGTGGAAAAATAAGGGTATCTTTTTGCAATATGATCTTTAGTAACACTTCAATACTTTCTACATGCTCCGGGCAAATGACAAAAATGTAAATACTATTTGATGGGAAGCTTACTGCCATTAACTGAACAAGTATTCCACATCTGACTTAGAAAGTGCTTTTACAAAACTGGCATCATCTGCAATTAGCTCGCTGGCAAGTTTACGTTTGCGTTCCTGCAGCTCCAGTATCTTATCTTCAATAGTATCCACACAAATCATGCGGTAAGCAAAAATATTTTTGGTTTGGCCTATACGGTGCGTACGGTCAATAGCCTGTTGTTCTACTGCGGGGTTCCACCAGGGATCCACAATATATACATAATCGGCAGCGGTAAGGTTTAAACCCACACCACCGGCTTTTAAAGAAATTAAAAATACCCTGCACTCATCGTTGTTCTGAAAATTCTGAATGGCTTTTTCTCTATCTGGTGCCGATGTACTGCCATCAAAATATTCAAAAGGAATTCCGTCTTCAATCAGTTTCTTTTTTATCAGCGCAAGCATACCCAAAAACTGTGAGAAGATTAATGCCTTGTGATTGCCAATGTTTTCTTCAATCTCACGTGCCAGTTCATCTAACTTAATGGAGTGGTTTGGATATTTTTCTTCTTCATTTAATATAGCCGGGCTATCGCATATCTGGCGCAACTTCATCAAACCCTGTAAAATGGTTAATTGCGATTTGCCGATTCCCTGCTGATCAATGGTGCCCAATATTTTTTCCCTGTAACTGTTGCGGTAAGCCTCGTAAACCTTGCGCTGTTCGGTTTCCATTTCGCAAAACAAAATGGTTTCAGTTTTATCAGGTAAGTCTTTAGCCACCTGTTCTTTGGTGCGGCGCAAGATGAATGGAAATAAAAGTTTTCGAAGATGTTCCTTCTGTTCCTGCTCACCAAACTTATCAATGGGTGTTGCAAATTCGTTCCTAAAAAACTCCATATTGCCCAGCAAGCCAGGATTTAAGAAATTCATTTGTGCAAAAATATCGAAAGTGTTATTCTGCAGTGGCGTACCACTCATGCACAGCCTGTTTTTTGCATTTAGCAAACTGGCAGCTTTGGTAACTTTTGATGCCGGGTTTTTTATTGCCTGACTTTCATCCAGTACCACATAATCTAAATTCATTTTAAGCAATACCTGTATATCGCTGCGCAATGTGCCGTATGTGGTAATGATGATGTTGTGTGCATTCAGCTCATCAATATTGCGGGTTCTTATGCTTCCGTGGTGAATATGAAAAGACAAGGACGGTGCAAATTTCTGCACCTCGTTACGCCAGTTGTAAATCAACGTGGTTGGGCAAACTACCAATGCTTTTAAACCACCGGTAACTGCTTTGTAATGATGCAGCATACTCAATGCCTGTATGGTTTTACCTAAACCCATATCATCTGCCAAGATACCTCCCCAACCAACATCATTTAAATAATTAAGCCATTGAAAGCCGGAAGTTTGATAAGGGCGCAGGATTGCCTGTAAATGCTCGGGAGCTGGTGTTTCAGGAATGTTTTTAAATTCTTTCAGTCGCTCATATTTTTCATCCAGCTCAAAACTTAATTCTTTTTCATCCCTGTTTTCGTACAGCTCATCAATAACACTCATATGGTATTTTGATAAGCGTAACTGGCTGTTATGGCCATCACCAACCTTAAATAAGAGTGAATACCTTTTAAGCCATTCATCGGGCAGTATGCCCAATGTGCCATCGTTTAATTGTACAAACGACTGTTTATTTACAAGCGCACTTTTTATTTCATCAATACCAACTCGCTGCTCACCAAATTCAATTTCAACTTTTGCATCAAACCAATCCATGCCGCTGCTTACATGTATATGTGTGTTGGGCCTGGCGGTGTTAAAACGGAAATTGCGCAATGCCTCAAAACCAAATACAGGCACTTTCATTTCGTTCATAGCATCTACAAATAAAAAGAACCAGTTGTTACGCAGCACATCAGCACCTCTTAACACTAAATTATTTTTATTATCATCTGGCCTTACAAACATGGAGTGCAGGCTTTCTAATTTTTTTAGAAAATTTTCTTCGGCTTCTAAATTTCTTTCAATTATTAAAATCTTATCTCCATCGGGGATGATGATATTTTCTTTATCTGCCGCTTTGGTTTCAAAACCTTTGTAAGTAAATACCGGCTGAAACACCAGGTAGTCGCCTTTTTCCTGCAACTGCAGTTTTACTTCGGGCTCGCCGCTTTTAATTTCTCTTACCAGTGCTTTATCAAACTCAACTTTATATTCTTTGGTAAGTGGCAGAATAACTTTTTTCATTTTATCGGCCCAGTTGTCTTTACTAAGCTGAATATTTCCTTCCTTCAGAAATTTTTCGGCCTGTAAAACATCCTCTGCCTTTTGCCACAGGTATAATACTTTATCATTTAAATAAACCAGGCTGCTGTTACATTCATTATCGGTAAATGGAATAACATCGCCCATTAATTTAACGGTGCAGGCAATTTCAAAATGATCGGCGCTTGCCTGCACTTTAAATACCGGAGCAATAAAATGATTGCTCAGTTCTATCTCAACCAGGTTGGCTGTTGTAAAAGATTTTCCTTTGGGCAGATAAAAAATAAAATTATTGCCGGCCTGCTCTTCAAATATTTTTTTTAGTTTGGGTTGAAGATATTCTGCAATCAATGCTTTTGTATCGTCGGGCAAATCATCGCCATCAGTATGAATGATGTTTTCCCAAATGCCACTGAAGGGCGAGTTACGATCGAGATATTTATTTATTTCGCTGGCCTGTAATTTACGTACCTGCTGCACAAGTTGTTTATCATCTTCACCAAAAACTTCGGTGTTTACAAATTTGGTAAGGTCTAATTTTTCAACTTTACCCAAATACTTTTTCTGTTCATCGTTGCTTTCGCCCTGCACGGCATCCACATCAAAATAGGGATACATAGTTGCATTAAAATTAAATACAACACCCAGTTTTTTGGATGGCCGTTCTTCTACAGCAACTTCTTCTGCAGGCATATCCGGCACCACAAAAGCTTCTGCAGGCCTTGCTGTAACGGTACCTGGCGCAACTCTTTTTATAGAAGTATCCAGCACTTTTAAAAATGGCTTTCCATCTTTATAACTAAATTCAAATTTACCTGCAAGGTCATCTTCTAAACTATATCCGTAAATCTGCAGCAGTTTGTTTTTTTCTTTATCCCAGTTACGTATGCTGTCGAAATAGTTGGCACCGTAAGCATCCAGCAATTGCAGAAACAACATGGTTTTATGTTCGCAAAGCGGATGTTCGGTTTGTCCACATTTGCAGGATGTATCAAAATTACGTTCGTCGTTTTTTTGAATTACCAGCGGAAAAGTTTCTCCTTCAATAATCAGCTCTGCCTCCACCCGTTCATCAGCGGCTTTAATAATATTTGCTTTGGTGCTGCGTAAAAGATTTTCTGCTTCGGCATAAATACCGGGGGATGAAAGCAGCTTGATCATCTTTAATTCAATATGCTTCATTTTGGCAACGGTGTGCCGCTGGTTGTATTGAATATTTGTATTGCCCAGCATGTTTTTATCAACCATATCCTGCAGGCGAATGAGTGCTGCGCCTTCGTGGCGGCAAATATCGCCTAAGTTGTAAGGGCAACTGCAACGGACCGTCATCGATTTTGCATCTGTGTATTTATGAATATACACTTTGTAAAAAGTGGCGTAGCTATCGTCCTTAACTCTAAACACAACGCTGCCCATCAACTGGTCGTGCTCAACCAGCTCAACAAATCCCATTGCATGAATTTTTTTGCTGCGGCGGATCACTTCATCCGAGCCGTTATTGTACACATATTTGATAAGGTGCGGTAAAGCCATTCTGGTTTTTGGATTGCCGATTTGGGATTCCGGAATGTCTTGTATTTTATCGAATTGCAATACAGCTTGTTCCGGAAAAGGCAATTTGCAAAAGTAACGAAAAATTACCGAGCCCTCAAGCGTTAGTGGAAGTTTAGAAAGAAATTTGTGTTAATTGTTAATTATTTGAGAGATGCTGACTCTATTTTGAAATCAGTTTGCCTTCTTCATAAATAACCAACACATTTGCCCCATCGGCTGTAAGGCAATAGCGGATATCTTTCTCTAACCCAAAGCCGGTAAGGCGGTTGTAATGCGAAGCATTTTTTGCTTTCATAAATTCAAACAGATCTTCCTTTGCATCATTGTACATGGTTGCTGCCATTTGCGATGAGTCGCAGTTAATGGAAAAGTTTTTTCCTATCCGGTCAATTACAGCACCGGCAAATAATGTGTCTTCAATATTCACCCTGTTTTTCCAGGCAGCACAACCGAGTATTACATTGGTATTTTGTGCAACTAAAAAATCGCATACCGCAGAAAGATTGGGAAACGAACCGGTGATAATGCCTTTTGCATTTTCGGCCAGTGCCATGTGCAAAAGCTTTGTGCCATTGGTTGTTGTAAGCACGAGTGTTTTGCCAGCAATAAATTCTTTCGGATATTCAAACGGGGAGTTGCCATACGCCAGTCCTTCAGCAATTTGTCCGTCTCTTTCGCCGGCGGTAATACTGTCAATCTGTTTACCAATGCGAATACATTCTGCAACACTATCAACCGGTATAATGGCTTTGGCACCATTATGCAAAGCGGTAGCAATCGTAGATGTGGCCCGCAAAACATCAATAATTACAACGATGCTTTTTTCAACGGGGTACAAATCTAAAAGAGCGGGAGAAAGACAGGTATATAATTCTGGTTTGGTAGTTTGCATGCTATAAGATTAATTTAAAATGGTTTTCCATTTTTGTGTTTCGGCATATTCTTTAATCACTTCGTTTCTTTTTATTAAAAATTTTTCAAGATATGATTTGAGAAATAGCGTGTTGACTATTTTTCCAATATTTCCATACGGCGTTTCAAATTTAACGAGGTCAATCATGATAGTTCCGTTTTCAACAGCTTTAAAATGATGCTCGTGATGAAAGCTTTTAAAATCTCCTTTAACCATTTCATCTGTAAAA
>JANMBZ010000223.1:0-8644 GCA_031360765.1 Chitinophagaceae bacterium | reverse complement strand
TAGCAGCTTTTTTTGGAGCAGCTTTTTTAGCAGCTTTTTTTGGAGCAGCTTTCTTAGCAGCAGCTTTTTTTGGAGCAGCTTTTTTAGCAGCTTTTTTCTTTGTAGCCATTTTTTAAAATTTAATTGGTTAGTAAATAATACTTAAAAATAAATACATTTTTTAAACTACCAAAAAAATATTAAAAAAATTAAGCACCTGCTTCAACAGCAGCAACAGAAACAATTGTTTTATCGCCTCTTGTTTTTCTGAATTCAACCAGTCCATCTGTTAATGCAAAAATGGTAAAGTCTCTTCCAACTCCAACATTTTTACCAGGATGAAAAGTTGTTCCGCGTTGACGGATAATTATATTTCCGGAAAGTGCTGGTTGACCACCGTAAATTTTTACGCCTAATCTTTTGCTGTGTGAATCACGACCGTTTTTTACCGAGCCTTCACCTTTTTTGTGTGCCATGTTTTAATTTGTTTATTGGTTAATCCGTTAATCCGTTAATCCGTGGATTGGCTTTTACTAATAAACCAATTAACAGATTAAACATTTAACTTTTTATGCGATTGCAGTTACTTTAATATGAGTGTACTGCGTACGATGTCCGTGCTTTTTACGGAAACCTTTCCTTCTTTTCATTTTAAAAGCGATCACTTTTTCGCCTTTAACCAGGTCGCTGATAATTTCAGCTTTAACTACTGCCTGTACTGCTGCACCCAATACAACGTTTCCGTCGCTATCAGTCATCAATACATCGGCAAACTCTACTGAGTCGCCGGCCTTGCCCTCAATATGAGGTACGTATAAGCTATCGCCTGCTTTAACTTTAAATTGCTGGCCTGCTATTTTTACTACTGCTAACATAAAATTCCCAAATTTAGGACGGCAAAGGTAAGGGTTTAGCTTTAAAATTTAGCTATCAATTTTAAAAAATATGCACCAAAAAACGCCTGATGGGGAAAACAAGGCAGTTTCAACTGAAAATCAATATAAAACTGCGCTTTAAACAGCTTATTCTATTTACTTTCGCCTTCATATATGCAATATTTAAGGCGGTTTATATCAATAATTTTCACCGTTTATGCCGGTTTAACCTTCATCGGCTTCCTGTTACTCATATTTCCGGTAGTAATTGTGGCTTCTTTTTTTGGCAAAATAAGGGGTGGCAACTTTATTTATAAACTCTGTCATGTATGGGCCGATTTCTTTTTGCTCATGATCGGCGTTTTTCATCGTAATATATTTGAAGTGCCTCACAACCGCAATAAACAATATGTTTTTATATTTAATCATATATCTTACCTTGATATACCCATTATACTTAAAACAATTCTTCGCCAGCATTTCAGGGTTTTGGGTAAGGCCGAAATGGCTAAAATTCCCATTTTTGGTTTTTTATATAGAAATTCAGCCGTAATGGTGGATCGTGAAAATGCAGAGAAACGTGCAAAAAGTGTTGAACAACTAAAATCGGTTATTAAAAAAGGCATTTCTATAGTAATTGCACCGGAAGGTACTTTTAACACGACGCATAAACCTTTGAAAGAATTTTATGATGGTGCTTTTAAAATTGCCATTGAAACCCAAACGCCCATAAAACCCATTTTGTTTTTAGATACTTACGACCGCATGAATTACGAATCTGTTTTCACAATTAGACCCGGCAAATCAAGATCTGTTTTTCTTGAAGAGATACCCGTTACAGGTTTAACATTAGATGATGTTGATTTTTTAAGAGACCAGGTTTATAAATTAATGGAAGAAAAACTGATTGAGTATAATGCAAGTTGGATAAAACGATTTTAACACAGCATATCTCTTAACTGGTATTTTTATTTCCCACGAAGATACGGAGGCCACTAGCCCTTAAGATGAATTAAACATCCTTTGTGCTCTTGGTGCCTTTGTTGGCTACATTCAAGTGAGCAACATGAATTACCTTTAGGGCATTAGATGAACACAGAAAATGAAATACAATTTGCAGATGAATCATCTGGCTTTTGGGCCGATATCATACTTCCGCTGGCATTGCCTACCACTTACACATACGCCATTCCAACCCAATTTTTACAAAGAGCTTTGCCTGGTTGCAGGGTAGAAGTTGTTTTTGGTAAGCAAAAAAAATACGCCGGTATCATTAAATCCGTGGTTGATAAAAAACCTCCTTATCCCACCAAAGAAATATTGAATGTGCTGGATGATGAACCCATCTTATATCCGCAGCAATTGCAGCTTTGGCAATGGATGAGCGAATATTACATGTGCAGCGAAGGAGAAGTTATGGCCGCCGCTTTGCCAACCCATTTTAAACTTAGCAGCGAAACCATCTTGATTTATAACGAAGAGATTGGAGAAGATTTTTCACATTTAAACGATGAAGAATTTTTAGTTGCAGAAGCTTTGCTTTTAAAAAAAGAATTGCGGCTAACTGAGATACAGCAGATACTTGATATAACCCATGTTTATCCTTTGATAAAAAAACTGATAGACAAGAAAGTTTGTTTTGTATGGGAAGCTATGGATGAGCAATACAAAGTGAAGAAAGAAAACTATGTTATCCTGAATCCCAAATACAGCAGTGACGATAAAATGGGAGAACTTCTTAACAACTGGAGCCGGGCACCCAAACAAATGGAACTGTTACTGGCTTACCTGCATCTGCAAAAAACCGAAGGAGATGTTATTCAAAGTGAACTGCTTAAAAAATCGGGAGCATCAGCAGCACAATTGAAAGGACTTACAGAGAAAAATATTTTAATTGTAGAAAAACGTTCAGTTGACAGGATAAAATCACTACCCAAAAATGTAGATATTGATTTTGAGTTTAGCGCAGCGCAGCAGGAGGCATCGTATAAAGTTGCAAAAGCATTTGAAGATAAAAATGTTTGCCTGTTGCACGGCGTTACCAGTAGCGGTAAAACACAAGTGTATATTAAACTAATTGAAAAATATTTTTCTCAAGCCAAGCAGGTTTTGTATTTACTGCCCGAGATCGCTTTAACAACACAGATTATTCGCAGGCTCCAAAAACATTTTGGCGGCAATATCACCATCTATCACTCCCGGTTCAACAATAACGAGCGCATTGAGTTATGGAATAAGATACGCACCGGCGAAGTAAAGATTGTGCTGGGTGCAAGGAGTGCCTTGTTTCTGCCTTTTAAAGACCTTGGACTGATTATAGTGGATGAAGAACACGATCCATCCTTTAAACAGCAGGATCCGGCTCCCAGGTACAATGCAAGGGATGCTTCCGTTTTTTACGCTTCTCTTTTTAAATCGAAAGTGTTATTGGGCAGTGCCACACCTTCCATTGAAAGTTATTTTAACGCCATGCACAATAAATATGCGCTGGTAGAATTGAACGAACGTTTTGGCGGCATCAAATTACCAGAGATAGAAATTATTGATACCAGGCAGGTTGTGCAGAAGGGAAAAGTGATGATAAGCCCGCAGTTAAAAGAAGCCATGCAAAAAGCCTTAGATGCCGACAGGCAGGTTATTCTTTTTCAAAACAGGCGTGGTTACAATCCTTATTTAATTTGCGGTGCCTGTGGTTTTATTCCACAGTGTACGCATTGCGATGTATCGCTTACGCTGCACAAGTTCAGCAATAAACTGCATTGCCATTATTGCGGTAGTGTGTATCCAAAATTAATCACTTGCCCGGCATGTGGCAGCAATAACTGGCTTGAGAAAAATTTTGGTACCGAAAAAATTGAAGAACAACTGGAAGACGATTTTCCAAAATACAAGATTGCAAGGATGGATGTGGACAGTGTGCGTGGCAAAACAGCGCATGATAATTTAATTCAGTTATTCGAGCAGCACCGGTTGGATATTCTGGTGGGTACACAAATGGTGGTTAAAGGTTTGGATTTTGATAAGGTGAGTTTGGTTGGTATTTTGGATGCGGATGGATTATTGGCATTTGCCGATTTCAGGGTTAACGAACGTGCCTTTCAATTGATGGAGCAGGTGAGTGGGAGAGCCGGCAGAAAAAAGGAACAAGGCAAAGTGATCATTCAGGCAACCAATGTTAAGCACCCGGTTTTGCAATTAGTGCAGCAGCACGATTACAAACAGATGTACGCAATAGAGATTGAAAACCGCAAACAATTTTTCTACCCACCTTATAGCCGCATTATTTTGCTAACTTTAAAACACAAGGATAAAAATATTGTAACTGCCGCCGCAGAAAAGTTAACGCAGTTGTTGAAACAGGATTTGAAAGATTTTATTGTTGGTCCGGCAGCACCGGTCGTAAACCGCATCCGCAACCAATATTTAATGGAGATATTAATTAAGCTACCCAAAGAGCCCGGCATGAGTTTACGATACAAAGCTGCCATCCGGAATCACATTAACTTGGTAACAACAGAGAAACTTTTTAAGAGCGTGTTGGTGGTGGTGGATGTAGATAAAATATAGTACTGCCAAACTGACAAAAATTCTCAAAAGCAATTTTAGCAAAAAATGAGCCTCATCGAAAAAAATATATCACTAAAACAGTACAACAGCTTTGCAATCAATGCTTATGCTTCTTCATATGCTACATTCAATTCTGTTGAAAGCCTACATGAATTGCTTCAATCAACACAACAAATTAAAAATAATCAGCAAAACTCTGTTTTAATTTTAGGAGGGGGCAGTAACTTACTGTTAACCAGTAATTTCAATGGATTATTGTTGAAAAATGAGATAAAAGGTATAAGGGTTATTAAGGAAGATGAGCATCACATATATATACAAGCCGGTGCCGGAGAAAACTGGCACCAGTTGGTTTTATATTGTATTGAACACAACTTGGCCGGGGTGGAGAACCTATCCCTTATTCCGGGAAATGTAGGAGCATCGCCTATGCAGAACATAGGAGCTTACGGGGTAGAGATAAAAGATGTTTTTCATTCACTGGAAACTTATCACATTAAAGATAAAAAGATAGTAACCTTTACCCTCAATGATTGTGAATTTGGTTATCGTGAAAGTGTTTTTAAAAGAAAATTTAAAGACCAGTTTGTTATCCTGAATGTTACTTACCGCCTAAACCGAGTTCCCGAATATAAAATTAGTTATGGAGCCATTGGGCAAGAACTGGAGAAGATGGGTGTAAAGGATTTGAGTATTCAGGCAATATCGCAGGCAGTTATTAATATCCGTTCTTCTAAATTACCCGACCCCGCAGTTATTGGTAATGCAGGAAGCTTCTTTAAAAATCCGGAAATTCAAAATTCAAAATTCAAAAGTTTAAAAGAAGAATTCTCTGGGATTGTTGGATACGATTTGCCAAATGGAAATGTAAAACTTGCAGCCGGCTGGTTGATAGAACAATGTGGACCTTTAGCCGGAACAAGCTGGAAAGGTTATCGCAAAGGCGATGCAGGCTGCCACCAAAAACAGGCACTGGTGCTGGTGAATTATGGCAATGCTACCGGTAGGGAGATATTTGATTTGAGCGAAGAAATTTTGCAAAGCGTGAAAGCAAAGTTTGGGGTTTTGCTGGAGAGAGAGGTGAACATTATTTAGCCTTAAATACTTTTGGACAACACGTTCATTTGCCAGGGTTCCCATTAACCCCATTTTCTGTATAAATTTTTTGAGATTTATTTTTAGATTAACGAAATATAGAAAGCTTCAGTAATTTATTAAAGAGCAGCGATAAAATAGCTGGAAACAATACTAATGATTAGGTTGAAATTTGAAAAAAAATTTCTAGAAATTACACGAAAAAAAATAAAGCCCTTTTTTTTTCACACAACGCAATAATGCATTGATACATTTGTTTGTTGTATAAATGCATTGTTGGCGCATATTAAAAATGGCAGGAGGATGAAAGCATTAAAACAGTCTTTTTATCATAATGATTTTTATTTTAATTACTTTATCAAATCAGCTTTTTCTGCCGATACCTAACGTGAGGTAGCTTCAATCCCATATCGTATTGCCGCTTCTAGTACATCCATATTTATATCTTTCAGCGTTTTAAATTTAATACAGTACCCTGTTACACTCGCTTTGCCAATGTCTTTTCCATAGGTTTGGGGTAAATGTCTTTTATCCCCGATACCCATAATATAAACAGAAATTCCGGTTGTGTTTGCGCTTAAACCAATCTGGTAAAACTCCCTGGTTTTTCCATCAGCATATTTTATTGTGTAAAACCCATATCCAATATTGGGGTTTGAAACTGTTTTATTTTCGCTGTCTTTACCATCCAGAAACCATAATTTACCATCCGGTATTATCTGCATTATGCTGTGGTGCAATGCTTGCATGTCGTTCCGTTTTGGCTCAGGCTGGCTACTGATATATTGGTTGATTTGATTTTTTACGTTCATATAAATGTAAAATGGCAGCTTGATTATTTTGCCTTTTCATCCTGGTAATGATAGGTGTATTTACCTTTTTGATAAAGTTACCAATAATTCATCCAGGCTTTTCATAGTCATGGTAAATCCGCCCTGGAAGCCCATTTCAATCATCTTCTCCATACGTTCAAGCGATTCATTGTAAATAATGATACTCACTTTTGTTTTTCCATGCTCTTCGCTGAAATTCAAGTCCCAGTCTGAGCCTGGCAATTCAGGGTTTTCAGCCGCATCTGCAAAGGCATTCAAATATTTGAAATTGGTTTTGGGGCTGATGGCCGTGTATTTCTGAAGCGACCAATGCTCTTGTCCTTCCGGACTTACCATGGCATAAAATCTCCGTCCGCCAACTTCAAAATTCATGATTTTTGTTTTGGAGGCCCATGGTTTGGGTGCCCACCATTGGTCAAGAATTTCGGGTTTGGTAAAAGCATCCCATACCAGCGAAAGCTCCGCATTAAACTCCCTGTTTATAAATACTTTTTTTGTTGATTTGTCAACTGTAAAATCAAATAGTAAGTCGTTCATCTTTTTTATTTTTTAATTGTTGATAATACTTTGTCGAGTTGATTGAAACGTGTTTCCCATATTTTGCGGAACTGCTCAATCCACTTATCTATTTCTTTCATTTTTTCAATTTCAAGCGTGTAATAAATTTCTCTGCCGGCAACCTCCTGTTTTACCAACTCACATTCTGTAAGTATTTTTATATGTTTGGATACTGCCTGGCGGCTTGTGTGAAAATGTTCGGCGAGTGCATTGGGTGTCATTGCCTGCATGGCAATAAGCATTATAATTGCCCGCCTGGTAGGGTCGGCAATTGCCTGAAAAATATCTCTTCTCGTTTCCATAATATTATTTTGCAACTATCTGGTTGCGAATATAAATGCAATTATCTGGTTGCGCAAATTTTTTTAAAATAATTTTTGAGAAGTAAAAGGGGCACTTGTAGCAGGAAGTTATCACTGGCATAATGCACACCCCACAAAAAAACCGCCTCACCCAAGTGAGACGGTCAACAAAATATCTAAAAATTATTTTACCATATTTTAGTACGCTGCTCAGGAGCTTTGTACATTTTATCGCCAAACTTTACATCAAAGGCTTGGTAAAATGCTTCCATGTTGGTGAGCGGTCCGTTTGCACGATACATGCCGGGAGAGTGATTATCGGTTAAAATGCGTTGTGCTGCGGTTTCGGGCAAAGTGTTGTTGCGCCAAACCTGTGCCCAGTTTAAAAAGAAACGCTGGTCGGGTGTAAAGCCATCAATCTTATCGTTGCTTTTGCCTTGCGGTGTATTTTTAAAAGCTTCGTAGGCAATGCTTAAACCACCAAGATCGGCCAGGTTTTCGCCAAGCGTTAATTTACCATTTACATGCAACGTATCCAGCACGGTGTAACCATTATATTGCTGCACCACTTCATCGGCACGTTTTTTAAATTCATCAGCATCGCTTTTTGTCCACCAGTCCTGTAAATTTCCATCAGCATCAAACTGGCGGCCCTGGTCATCAAAACCATGGGTCATTTCGTGACCAATTACCGCACCAATACCTCCATAATTTATGGCGTCATCTGCTGTGGCATCAAAGAAAGGAAAACGCAGAATGCCGGCGGGGAAAACGATCTCATTTTTTTGCGGACTGTAATAGGCATTCACCGTCGGTGGCGTCATGCCCCATTCTGTTTTATCAACAGGTTTGCCCAGGCGGCTAACATTATCGTTGTATTGCCACTGGCTGCAGCGTTGCAGGTTGCCGTAAAAATCATCTCTCTTAATTACAATACCATCGTAGTTTTTCCATACATCCGGAAATCCTATTTTTTTAACAAATGCATTTAACTTACCCTGCGCTCTTTGCTTGGTAACTTCACTCATCCAGTCTAACTTTTTTATGCGGCTGTTAAATGTACCCTGCAGATTATTAACCAGCTCCTGCATGCGTGTTTTGGCAGCCTGGTTAAAATATTTATCTACATAAAGTTGTCCTAATAAATCGCCCAACTGGCGGTCAATTAAACCACTCATGCGTTGCCAGCGTGGGGTTTGTTCTTTTTGTCCGCTCAGCGATTGGTTGTATGCAAAACTTGCATCAACAAATGCACTACTAAGGAAAGGTGCTGCATCTTTTAACACCCCCCATTTCAGATAAGTTTTCCAATCATCCAGCGATACCTTATTTAACAAAGAATCTATAAACATCATAAATTTAGGATTGCTCACATTTACACTATCCTGTTTTATTTTGTACCCAAGTTCCGGTGAAATGTTAGCCCAGTTTAAGT
>JANMBZ010000176.1:0-61629 GCA_031360765.1 Chitinophagaceae bacterium | reverse complement strand
ACTTACTCATTACAAAAACTAAAATGGCTATGGGTTGGTTGTGTTTATGCTCAAACGGCGGGCTGCAACAAAACCACTCTGCTGTCGTTGTTGGCCGGAGGCGCAACAACGGCGACCAGTGGGCTCAGGTAATGCCAACTGCGGCGAAGGTTTTATCTCATTTTAAGGTAGAGGCAAAGGATAGAGATTACCAGTTTTGGGAAAGAAATTCTTTAGGTATAGATTTACTTAATGAAGTAGTGTTTATTCAGAAACTTGATTATATACATTGGAACCCCGTGAAAGCAGGGCTATGCGTATTGCCGGAAGATTACTATTATTCTTCGGCTAAGTTTTATGAATACGGTGTAGATGATTTTGGAATACTTACTCATTACAAAAACTAAAATGGCTATGGGTTGGTTGTGTTTATGCTCAAACGGCGGGCTGCAACAAAACCACTCTGCTGTCGTTGTTGGCCGGAGGCGCAACAACGGCGACCAGTGGGCTCAGATAATGCCAACTGAGGCAAAGTTTTATGAATACGGTGTAGATGATTTTGGAATACTTACTCATCACAAAAACTAAAATGACTATGGGTTGGTTGTGTTTATGCTCAAACGGCGGGCTGCAACAAAACCACTCTGCTGTCGTTGTTGGCCGGAGGCGCAACAACGGCGAGAGGTATAAAGCAGCCTGCTTATGTGCTCCGAGGCTTCCTCAGAGGTATGAAGCAGCCTGCTTGTATGCTCTGAGGTTTCCTCAGAGGTATGAAGCAGCCTGCTTATGTGTTGTGAGGCTTCCTCAGAGGTATAAAGCAGCCTGCTTGTGTGGTTTGAGGCTTCCTCAGAGGTATGAAGCAGCCTGCTTGTGTGCTCTGTTGAACTCCTCAGAGGTATAAAGCAGCCTGCTTGTGTGCTCTGTTGAACTCCTCAGAGGTATGAAGCAGCCTGCTTGTGTGGTTTGAGGAACTCAGCAATACCATGAAGAATTGCGTTTGTATGCTTCGTTGAGCTGTTTAAAGGCAAAAAGCAGTATGATTTTGTAGTGTGATACTTACGCCTTTGGTATTGTAAACGTAAACCTGCTCCCCTTACCTTCTTCACTTTGCACAAAAATTTCGCCGCCGTTTTTATTTAAAAATTCTTTACACAACATAAGTCCAAGGCCTGTACCCGATTCATTGGCTGTGCCTTTGGTAGTAAAATAATTATTGCTGAATAATTTTTGCAGGTTATCGCTGCTTATGCCTTTGCCGTTATCCTGCACATGTACCTCCACCGTTTCATCTTTTACCATTGCACTTAATGATACTTCTCCATTTTGCGGTGTAAATTTTATAGCGTTAGATAACAGGTTTAGCAAAACCAGGTTCATCATATCCTTATCTGCGTAAATATAAATTGGCTTATCGGCTTTGGTGTTTACGTATATTTTTTTGTTTTGTGCCTGCAGGCGCAGCATCTGTTTTACATCGTTCATCATATCTCCTACATTTATCAATTGCTGGTTAATATTATCGCCCTGCATCTGGCTTTTGGCCCATTGCAGTAAATTTTCCATCAGGCCAATGGTGTAATTAAGATCGGTTAAAATTTCAGGCACATATAATTTTACTTCTGCCGCAGGCAAATCATTTTCATGCATTACTTTAAAGAGGTTTCGCAAACCATATATCGGCGATTTTAAGTCGTGCGATATTACAGAGAACAGCCTGTTTTTTACAGTGTTTAATTCTACCAGTTGCAATGTTTGCTCTTCCAGTAAAGCAGCTTTTTCCTCCAGTTGTAAACGTTGTTTTTTAATTTCTTCGTTGGTATTACTCAGTTCCCAATTGGCATACAGCATTTCTTTTTGATAAGCCGTGTTCTCGTTTTTAATAAGAAAAAGACCAATAAAAATAAACGCCAGCGAAATAAACTGGTTGATGATGTAATACGAAAAGTTGATATCGGCCAATACATATTTGTAATCTCTAAAAACAATTGCTACCACAAAGTAACAGGCCACAGAAAAGCAAGTGGCAAACAGAATGTGTTTCATTTGTTGCAGAAAAAAAACGGCCAGCACCCCGTATAAAATAAAAAGTAATTCTATACCAACATCTATATTGCCGGCATATACCAACCCGGTAATTACAGGATATGTTATGAAATACCAAAGCATTGCAAAATTGTACTTGCCATAATAATTACTGATTAACACAACCGCACTTATAAATGCAGGTGCCATGGCCACCACCCATGCAACGGGCGGCACATAACCCTGGCCAAATAATGCAGCTAATGGAATTGCAATGCCGGTAAGTAACCCTAAAAAATTAATTCTGTTGAAAATACCAAGCCGGCGTTTTTCGTAACTATCCATACCAGGTTTATATCCTATGGATTTTATATGTGCATGAAAAGAGTACAGCATTTTTACAAAGGCAGTCATCGAAATGGATTTGAATTTGGATAACAAGGGCATTTTATTGAACTGCAGCAGGCAAAGCCTGTATGCAGATAAATATTGGATAAAATAACCGCCAGATACATACGAAGTATCGCAATTTTCAGATTTGCCAGTTTTTAAAACAGAAGAAATTATTTATGGGCCTGCTTTTCAGCAAGGGTTGGCCGCAAACGTTTTTTACTTTTATTAAACACCATCATGCCTTTATCAACTCCTTTGCGTAGTGTTATTTGTTGCTCTAAAGGCATATTATAAACCGTTTGGCATTCAACCGTACAGCAGCCATCGTACTGCTTTGCACAATCATTGCACTGTATAAAAAGTAAATGGCAGGCATCGTTTTTGCAGTTGTTATGTGTATCGGCAGGTTTGCCGCATTGGTGGCATTTTGCAATGATGTCTTCAGTTATCCGCTCTCCCAGCCTATCGTCAAAAACAAAATTTTTACCAATAAATTTTGTTGCAAGTCCGTTGGCTTTTGCCTCTCTGGCATAATTAATAATGCCGCCTTCCAGGTGATACACATGCTCAAAACCATGGTGCAGCATGTAGGCACTCGCCTTTTCACAACGTATGCCGCCGGTGCAATACATAATGATGTTCTTGTCTTTTTTATCCTGCATCATATCCACCGCCATCGGCAACTGATCTCTAAAAGTATCGCTGGGTATTTCAATGGCTTTTTCAAAATGCCCCACTTCGTATTCGTAATGGTTGCGCATGTCAATTACAATGGTATCATCCTGCTGCAGCAACTCATTCATTTGCGCTGCATTTACATAGCTGCCTTTTTTCTGCATGCTGAAATTGGGGTCGGTAATGCCATCAGCCACAATTTTTTCACGTACTTTAATTTTTAAAACCCAAAAACTTTTTCCCCGTCCCAACAGCTTATCATCATCCTTATTACTATCAGAGGCCGGGCGGGCATCATCATCCACCGCAATATTCAATCGTATATTTTGTAAAGCAGGAATTGTGTTGAGATAATCTCTGAAAATATTTACATTACTATCCGGTACACTTAGCTGTGCATTAATGCCTTCGGTTGCAATGTATATACGGCCAAATACTTTTAGTGCATTTAATGCCTTGTACATTTCATCACGAAATAATTTTGGATCTTCAATCTGAAAATACTGATAAAAGGAAATGGTTGTACGATGCTCCGTTTCGGCGTACAATAATTTTTTTAATTCCGCCTGTGAAATGCGGTTGTGTAATACTGCCATAGTTTTAATTTGAATTATTTTTTGTTTCAGCTACGCTCAAACAAAAAAAATAAAACCCTTCGACTCCGCTCAGGGCTTTGGATGCTTGCAGGCAAACCAAATTGAACAGCAAAGATATTGATTAAAAATTTATAGATGACCGGCCACCACGGGTGTTATTATCAATCCGTATGCTGCTGCCGAGTATGCCGCCAGTACCAATGCGCAGGGCATACCGATGGACTTTACCATCGGTGTAGGCTGTAACAAAATCAACCCTAAATAATTTTAAAATATTTTCGAGCCCGGCAAAAACTTCTACAAAATTATTTTTATCATTTACATAAAATGCATTGCCGCCGGCAACCAGGTTCCAGTTAAGGCGCTTGAACAACGGAATTTTATTGGTTATTAAACCATTAAAATGATGCTCCAGGTGGCCATAGGTATAAAACTGGCTGATGGTGCTGTTGCCATAATATTTTGCCATTTGAAAACTGTTTACATACTCACTCGCCTGGGTTGACCGGTTGCCATTAAAATGCTGATAATCCTGTATAAAAACTTTATTGGTATTTAAAAAACCACCGATACCAACTTTGTATTTTAATAAACCGGCCAGTTTAAAATTCTTATCGTCATTGATGCTGATACGCCATTTATCAAAATTTACATCGCTGCCAAAAATACCCTCAAAACCTTTTGAGTAACTAAAACTAAAAGTAGGATAATTAGAGCCCAGCGACATTTTACGATTGGGGTATTGAATATATTTTTGCCCCGGCTTTATACTTACATTTATACTTACAATAAAAGCCTGGTGCGGCGTAAACTGTTCCGATATTTTTTCGTAAGGATAATTGGGCGTTAAATTAATGGTATCGTTTTTAAATACCGTAAACCTGGTTGTGTTGTTCAGCGGTATCCTGTCTTCGT
This sequence comes from Chitinophagaceae bacterium, assembly GCA_031360765.1. Lineage (GTDB taxonomy): Bacteria > Bacteroidota > Bacteroidia > Chitinophagales > Chitinophagaceae > Ferruginibacter. The sequence goes on along the minus strand of JANMBZ010000176.1, from coordinate 57,049 downwards.
ACAGGGCGTTAACACTAAACCTTAAACCATTTTCGTAACGCTTACTGAAGTTTACATTGGCAAAGTAATTTTCGTAAGTCTTCATGTAATTATCACCATAAAACAAAGTGTTGATGGTATTTGAAAGTGGCGTAATCGGGCTGGCTTTATTAAACTGGCTTACTCTTTTACCGCCGGATATTATCCAGGTTTGCCGTTTTAATTTTTTATCTGTTTCCCAATCACGTGTGCGGAAATACAGATCTGTCCAAACATTCAGGTGCGTATTGTTAAAGCCATAACGCACAGTTGGTTCTATAGTAAAATTGGTTTTTATTTTTTTAAGATAACGGGTATAGTAAGGCATAAAATTTACAACAATACCTTCGGCTGTATTGTATTCCATATTTTTTATTAAAGATTCTACACCCCAGCTATGATTGCCGTTTACTGTATATTTTGTGCGGCGTAATCCCTGCCAGAAAACATTATAAAGTTTTAGTTTACCTTCTTTTTTATTCATCGAATCAACCGATGACTGGCTTAGTATTGAATCTTTATTTACCAGAAAAATACTGTCCTTTACTTTATAATCCATTTGCTCTTCCCGTTCCAAAGGCATGGGCCTTATGCTGTCCCAATACACTACCGATTTTTTGTTAGAGGCTGTATCATACTTAACAATAATTTTATCGAACCTGTTTTTTGCAAACACCGGATTAATTTTATAATCAGAATAAACCGAAACAAAATTACCAATGGCATCAATACCAAATTGTTTGAAGGTGAAATTTATACGTTGATTTTTAACACGCCATACATCGTTACCAACCGGCACATGAAGCTGAATAATGTGCAGCGAATCAACAATTTCCAGTTGTGCTGTTCTGGTAAGTACCAGGTCCAGACTGTGGATGCGCCAATCGCCATCGGTAATATTGATGGTGCCGGAAAATACCGGTTCGTAAGTGCGGCGGGGAGTTACCTGTATGCTGTTTATCTCTTTTCCATCCTCATAAAAACTACCGAGGTATTTGTATTTGTACATGCTTAAGGCAGCATCGGCAATGGGCGATACAAAGCCCCGTGGGTTTAAACGATCAAGAAAAACAGAAATATTATTCTGATAAAAGCTGATGAATGTAGGGAAGGTAAATCCAAAACCATCGCTGCCACTCACCCTGCTGCTGATTACTTCCATTTTAAATTTATCGGGTTGTTGCACATACACTTTGGCAACCGATTCCGACAGGTAAATAATTCCCTTGCGTGATGAATCGAGGCCCATATCTTTTACATCTGCATCGGGTATTTTGCGGCCCAGTATTTTTTTGGGAAGCTTACGCAGTTTCATCAGGTCTTTGGTGTACAAACCACATTCAAACCTTTGCACCTGCTCATTATAAAAAGATCTTTTTTTAATTGCCTGGCGAATGATTGCGTATGCAGGATCTTCTCCGCTCTTCACAATCACTTCAGTCATATCCAGTTGCTGTGCTGCAATGATGAAAGTAATTTCAGCATCTTCTTTTTTTACAGTGATATTTTTTTCCTGTGTTTGGTAGCCTATGTGCTGACAAACAACAGTGTAAGTGCCGGGTGTAACTTTAAAAGAAAATTTTGCTTTATCATTAGCACTCGTGCCGATGGACGTACCTTTTATAGTAACAGATGCGTAAGGTAATAAATCGCCCTTATCAGAAAATACAGTACCGTAAATTTTTTGGGCTGATGTGGCATTGCTGAATAAGATAAAAAGGAAAAATAAAGTTTTGGGCATACACAGTTTTAAGTACAACAAAAATAACATTGAAAATGTTACTGAAACTGTAAAACTCTATATGAATTTTTTACCTTTTGGTTGAGCGGAGATAACTGCCTGCCAATGCCGCAAAACCCGCTACTAATGCGCCTATTAAAGCGGTGGCTAAAACCAGTATAATGGGGTTATCCATTTTTAATACAAGTTGCGAAATTTTATGTGCCAGTATATGCTGGTTGTTATTACTCATCCAGAAACTTAAACTACCCCATAATAAAAACAAGGCGGCAAATGCAGTGAGAAAAGATTTGCCGGGCTTTTGTGGTATTAATGCAGCCACTAAAAATGCAGCAATGGCAATGCTCCACCAGGGTAAAAACAAACATGCGGCAAAGCTTAAAAGAATGGTTAGTATAAAAGAGATGAAGAATTTCATTATTAAGGTTTAAAAGGTTTAAAGGTTTAAAGGTTTAAAGGTTTAAAGTTGATAAAACAAATAGCGGTTGTTTAATCTAACAGGCTTTAGTTTTTATTAAAGGTTATTTTAGCAATAACCCGCTTATCTCCTACTTCTTCCTTCGTCATCATCCACAGCGAATAATATTTTCCGGCAGCCCATTGGTCAACAAAACTATCGTAGTATTTACTGCCGGGATTACCGCTTTGTCCGCCAGGATATACACCGTACGCCTCTGTTTTAGCTGTTAAGCTTACTACCATACGCCAGCTTGGTCCATGAGTAGTTTTGGTGGCATTAATATTATGTACACCTCCGCCAACGCCCATGTTAAGCCTGCTGAGTGCAGGTAATTTTGTAAGATGATCAATATGCGTTGCCTTATATTTTCCCCAATCCAACCTGCCTTCATTGGCTGCTTTGTTTAAACTATCGGTTGTTTTTTTAAATGCCATGGTTACTTCATCGGCCATGGTTTCTTTTTGCGGGGTATTGATATTATCTAAAAATTTGTAGGCTGTATCTTTTAGCAAACCCTCCAGCAAAGAGCTTTCGAAAGGATGCATAACAACCTTTGGAGCTTTCGCAAATTCATCGTTAAAAACAGCATCTTCAAAATTATCCCACAGCAATTCAAAAACTGTTGCACCTTTTGAGGCTGCCTCATTTTTAAAATCCCATTCTTTTAAATATTCCAGGTATTTTTTTCCTTCACCGCTCAAATCATTCTCTCTTATATTTTTTAAAAATAATGGCATGGCCATTTCGGCAAAAGCGTTGTAGTTGCTGGTTTGCAGCGCCATCATATCTTGCGGCGTTATTGCAGTCATATTTTTTAAACGCCTGTTAATTTCAAAACCACGGTACATGGGGTAAGCCCTGCCCAGGTAATAGGGGTAAGTTTCATCAACCGGTTTTTGGTTGGCGCTGCTAACAAAACCTCGTTCGGGATTATATTGATAAGGCACTTCATCCTGCGGTATCATGCCCTGCCATAAATAACTGGTATCATAACCTGGCATTACAAAATCGCCCTGCCCCATCCATTTGGCGGGCCACTCTCCTTGTGTACGCAGGGCTATATCGCCGTTCTTGCAGGCAAATACACAATTTTGACCGGGTGTATGCAGGTTGGTTGCCGCAGCCGAATAATCGGCATAATTTTTTGCATGGTTAAGCATATTAGAAAATTTCAACTCGTTGCTGGCATCATGTGCTTTCCATCTTACGGCGTAATATTTATTGTTGGTATTGCGGCCTCCAGAAAAAGATTTATCGTACATCACCGGGCAAATATCATTGCCCAGTTTCACATATGCAACCGAATCAATAAAATCGGGTTTATTTTTTATTTTTATAGTATCAATGCGGAAAGTTGTTTTAATCCACTGACCGTTAAAAGAATATTCCTGCCTGCTATCGTCTTTAAATTTTATCTCAAAATAGTCCCTTACATCACGGCCGCCATTTGTATTACCAAAAGCACAGCTATCGTTATAACCAATGATAACACCCGGCGCTCCCGGAAAGCTTACCCCGTAAGCATTGAAGGATGGTGTAGAGATTTGTACTTCGTACCAGATTGAAGGAAGGTTTAAACCGAGATGTGGATCGTTACATAAAATAGGTGCACCACTTTTTGTTTTGCTGCCACTTACTGCCCAGTTGTTGCTGCCATTTTCTCTATCTGGTTTTGATGTTTCGGAAACAGCCAGCTCATGGCTATTCAAATAAACCGAATCGGCATTTAGGGGTGCTACCGGAAACACTTTTTGTTTTTCAAAAACAGTTCCCTTTGGAATAATGGGATCTAAAGAGTCCTGAATGGCAGGAAATAGTTTTGCAAAATCATCTACATTAAAAAAACTTTTTGCATTGGTCATTTCAAAGTCATCATCGTGTGATGCAAGATCATAAGCCATGTATTTTATAAACAGAGAAGTTTTAAGGTTGCTCCACTTTTCAGGTTTATAACCAATCAGTTTATATTCTAAGGGTAAAGTGCTTTCCGTTAAACTTTCAATATAAGAGTTTACCCCTGCTGTATAAGCATCGCATTCCGATATTATCACTGGGTCTTTCTCCAGTTCCTTTAAAGCTATTTCAGCAGCATACATCATTCCAAGTCTTCTGAATTCACGATCATGAGCCAATCCTTTTTCGCCCAGAATTTCGCTTGCCCTGCCACCGGCCGCAAATGTTTGCAATTCCATTTGCCAAAGCCTGAATTTTGCATGCAAAAAGCCTTGTACAAAATAGGCATCGTTTTCCTGCTCTGCAAAAATATGCGGTACCAAACGGTCATCTAAATACACATCAACCTTACCATTTAGTTTTGTAAATGTAAGATCAGCGTTAAAATTTTCTGATGCAGGCTCTGCATTTTGCCAAAAACCATGTTGGGGACTTAAAAAGCTACCAAAAGCCGGAGCTTCTTTACCGCCAATAGTTAGCCTTGTATTTAGGGTAATTACCAAAGCTGTTGTAACAGCTGCAGTTATCAGAAAAGGAGCAATTCTCATATAAGCGTGTTATTTGCTGTAAAATACTAAAATCCCCTATAATACGCCGTTTTAAAATTTTTTAACAGTAGTTATTTTATATAATAAACACATTATACCCCTATGGTATGATGTTTGTTTAATGGTTGACTGAACATAACCTTATTAACCACTTAAAACAAAAACAATGAAAAAAAATCTTTTTTTGCTACTACCTGCACTGGCCATTATCTTATTTGCATCTTCATGCAGTAAAGATGATAACACAACCTCATCAGGCGCCACTCCCCAAGGTACCTGGAAAGGTACAGCCCAGTATGGAACCGCGGCAGGAAGCCCTACCTATCCTTTTACTATAACGTTTAAAGCAAATGGAACGGTTGACATAATAGGCAACAACAGCACCGCAACAGATAATGCAACCGGCACATGGAAAGTTGTTCAAGACAGTGTAACGGCAACTTACATTTATATAAATGCAACTGCACAATATAAATTATCGGGCAAATTTTCTTCAAGCTCCAATGTTATGGCTGGTACCATTGGCCTGGAACCTTCCACAAGTGGTATCGGAATTTTTTCAGTTACTAAGCAATAGAATAATAACCCCCACATAAATTAAAACAGTTTGGCTTTTACAGGCCAGGCTGTTTTATTTTTGCAGGTATGGAAAATTTATCTGCCGATATAAAAAACATTTTAGGATTACAATTACCCAGCGATCCCCGTTGGGTAAATTTAGCGGAGTTGCAATTAGATGAAATTTTATCTGACCATGCCTATTGCGAACAGAAGGCAGCAACCACCTGCATTTCGCTTATCACAAAAAATCCCGAGAAAGAATTACTGGTTGAAGAACTGGCACCCATTGTTACTGAAGAGTGGGGACATTTCAGGATGGTGATTGCCGAATTAAAAAAGCGCAATTTAAAACTAGGCAAACAACGGAAAGATGTGTATGTAAACAGCCTGTTGCAGTTTCAGAAAAAAGATGGCAGTCCGCAGGAGCGTTTTTTAGACCAGATGTTGATAATGGCATTGATAGAAGCCCGTAGCTGCGAACGCTTTAAAAGACTGAGTGAAGGTTTGGATGATGCTTACATGCGTAACTTTTACCGGAAATTTATGGAAAGTGAAGCCGGGCACTACACTTTATTTATTACACTAGCAGAGCATTATATAGACAAGAAAATTGTAAGAACCCGTTGGGCTGAATGGTTAAAGTATGAGAAGGAATTGATGAAAGACATGGAAATAAGGGGCGACAGGATACATTAAACCCCCTCCGCCTCCGCCAGCTGGCGGAGGAACTCGGAGATCAAGACTCAAAAAAGTTTTCTTCTTCTATAAGATTTAAATAAGGAAATTGTTGTTGCAGTTTTTTTACTTTCTCTAAATTGTTTTGCAGAAATTTTTTGTGTTGCTCAGAAGTTGGGTTGAAAGGTTTATGATTTTTTGCAGCTACAATCACCGCTATCTCTTTCATTAACTGCTGCGATGGTGAATCAATGCAGGTTGCAATAAATTTTTCCCAAACATAGTTGGTAGCTGCATAATTGGGATGCACCATATCTTCTGCAAAAAAGCGGTAATCTCGCAGATCATCTATAATAAGTTCGTAAGCCGGGAAATAAAAACAGTTTTTATTTTTTTCTGTTAACTGATGTACAGCCTGTATCAGCGTGGCTTTGCTGCGGTTGTTCTCTACAAATCCATCACGCAAATGCCGCACCGGGCTGATGGTAAAAATAATTTTAATTTTTGGATTGAAAGTCTGCGTTTTTTCAATCATCTGCTGTAAACCAGCAAATACTTCTTCATCCGGTAACAGGCGTTTTATAAATTTATCGGTTGGTACTTTATGGCAATTGGCAACAACTTCCTTATTTTCTAATTCATATACAAAGGCCGAGCCCAGGGTTATCAACAACCAATCTGCCTCTTTTAAAGAGGCATTTGCTTTTGATTGAGATTCGTTTATTTCCTTTAAACATTCAGCAACATCAGGTTTAGAAAACCGGCTGTGATGCTCCCAACTGTTCCAGCATTCGTTTTGATAAAATAAATCGGCTTCACAGTATTGCTTATTATCAATGTAAGATGAAATGGATTTACAGATACTTAACGGGTTAAATAAAATACCGTTTGGATTATCGAGAACAGAAAATTTATAGTTGTTGAGTTTTAAACCGATCTGTTCGGTAAAGCAGGAACCTATCAGCAATAATTTTTGCTGATGACTGATCTTTACATCAAAAGGTTTGGGAGTAAATTCAAGGCGGAAGTCCATAACACGAATTTAGAAGCAATTACACGAATTACACGAATTGTAAAGCTTAATAATTTAAGTAGCTATTACAAAAATTAGTGTAATAAGTGTAATTCGAATAATTAGTGGTAAAATATTTCATTTGCAACCATACTGCATTTTTTCAAAGCATTCATATCAAGATTATTGAGGAGATTGAGTTCATTAAAAAATGGTATCATCAATTCTGTATCCATATTACCTACCAGTTCGTCATCGGCCATCGGGCAGCCACCAATCCCTTTTAATGCACCATCAAACCTTTTGCATCCTGCCTGTAAAGCTGCATCCACCTTCTCTTTCCAGTTTGTTGGTGTGGAGTGCAGGTGAACACCAATCTCAGTTTCGGGCAGTGAATCAACTAGGTGTTTGGTGATATTATAAACCTGTTCTTTCGTTGCCAATCCTACAGTATCGGCTAGCGAAATTATTTTTATATCCATTGTAACAAGCTTATTCACCCAATCAAAAACAATATCTTCATTATACACATCGCCATAAGGGTTGCCAAAACCCATAGAAATATAAACAACCAGTTCTTTCTTATTTTTTATGCAAAGGTTCTGTATCTCTTCTACCCTGCCCAACGATTCTGCAATGGTTGAATTGGTATTGCGCTTTTGAAATGTTTCGGAAACAGAGAAAGGAAAACCCAGGTAAGTGATCTCATCAAACATTACTGCATCTTCTGCCCCACGCTGGTTTGCAATAATTGCCAGCAATTTTGATTTACTATCAACCAAGTCAAGCTTTCCAATTACTTCCTTTGTATCCGCCATTTGCGGAATAGCTTTTGGGGAAACAAAGCTTCCAAAATCAATCGTATCAAAACCAACTTTCAATAATGCATTTATATATTCAATCTTTTTTTGTGTTGGTATAAAGTGCAGCCAGCCCTGCATGGCATCCCGGGGGCATTCAATCAGTGAAACGACCCCCCTGCCCCCCGAAGGGGGAATTTGTGAAGACCCTGCTTTTTTCACTTCATCCATATAAATAAAATAATGAGTGCAAAATAAAACTAAAAGCAACTTTAAAATAGCATACTCTGTAAGCCACTTTTGAAAGTTTTTAAAACAGAATGATACAGTTTAAGAGAGGCTTCGTTGTTTCGTTACTTCATATAAAATAATGCCTGTTGCAACAGATACATTCAACGAATCAAAATCGCCTGTCATCGGTATCTGAAATTTTTCATCACTTACTTTTAATAATGCAGGATAAACCCCTTTCTCTTCTCCGCCCATAACTATGGCACAGGGTTCTTTTAAATCCAGTTCATGCACTTTTTTAGTAGCGTTCATTTCGCTGGCAAATACTTTAATACCATTCATGTGCAGGTCGTCAACAGTTTTCATCAGGCTGGTTACTCTGCAAACAGCAATCTCTTCCAATGCACCGGCTGATGTAAGTACAGCATCTTCATTTAATGCACCAACGCCTTTATCGGGTATAATGATAGCATTAACGCCAAAACAAAAAGCACTTCGGGCAATGCCCCCAATATTTCTGATATCGGTAATTCCATCTAAAATTAAGAACAGGGGCACTTCTCCTTTTTCAACTACAAAAGAAATAATATCCTGCAGATCCTGGTACTGCACTTTGGCTATTAATGCCACACAGCCCTCGTGGTTACTCACGTTCAGGTTGTTCAGTTTTTCAACCGGCACTTTGTTAATGGGTGTTTGTGTTTTTTCGGCCAGTCTTTTTATTTCGTCAATAGCTTCGCCATGCACGGTTGTTTGCAGGTAAATACGCTCCAGTTGTTTACCAGTTTGCATGGCTTCGGTTACGGCCTGGCGGCCAATTACCAAAGTGTTTTTTTTGGGGCGATGATGCTGATGTTGTTGTCTGAAATTTTTCACAATGCAAATTTATGTTTAATTGTTGTGTAACGGAGATTTGATGGGTTAAAAGGATTTATGAGATCAGGATTTCTTATGAAATAAAAAACCATAAGCTCTTGCAAACTTATGGTCTTTAAGTCCTCCCCTCTGGGGAGGATTTAGGAGGGGCATTATTTCAATCCAAATACTTTCTTCACTTCTTTCACAGCATCCAGCTTCTCCCAGGTAAATAATTCAACTTTAAGTTTAATTGATTTACCATAAGGTGATGTAAATATTTTTTCAACAATTTCGTTTTTACGTCCCATGTGTCCATAAGCTGCAGTTTCGCTGTACATGGGGTTACGCAGTTTTAAACGCTTCTCAATAAAATAAGGGCGCATATCAAAACAAGGCATTTTCATTACCTTATCGGCAATTTCGCCATCAGTTAAATTTACTTTGGCAGTGCCATAGGTTACCACATTTATACTGGTTGGCTGTGCCACACCAATAGCGTATGAAACCTGCACCAACACCTCATCACATAATCCCGCTGCCACTAAATTCTTGGCTATATGGCGTGTTGCATAAGCAGCACTACGATCAACCTTGCTTGGATCTTTACCACTAAAAGCACCACCACCATGTGCGCCTTTACCACCATAAGTATCTACAATAATTTTACGGCCTGTTAAACCGGTATCGCCATGAGGGCCGCCAATAACAAACTTACCGGTTGGGTTAATGTGATACTTTATTTTATTGTTGAAAAGGTGATCGTACTTTGGATATTTTGCTCTTACCCTTGGTATCACAATATTGATAACATCCTTCTTGATTTTTGCAAGCATTTTTTCGTCACTGGCAAATTCATCGTGCTGGGTTGAAACAACAATTGCTTCAATCCTTACAGGCCTGTTGTTATCATCATACTCTAATGTTACCTGGCTTTTTGCATCCGGACGAAGATATTTGATCTCCTTATTTTCTCTGCGTACAGCGGCCATTTCAATTAAAATATAATGCGCCAGATCCAATGCCAACGGCATATAATTTTCAGTTTCACTTGTTGCATATCCAAACATCATTCCCTGGTCGCCTGCTCCCTGGTCTTCTTTTTTCTTACGATCAACCCCCTGGTTAATATCGCCGCTCTGCTCATGAATGGCAGAAAGAATACCACATGAATTTGCCTCGAACATATACTCACTTTTAGTGTACCCTATTTTACGGATAACACCACGTGCAATTTCCTGTACATCAAGATAGGCTTTACTTTTAACCTCACCCGCTAAAACAACCTGACCGGTAGTTACTAGCGTTTCGCAGGCAACTTTGCTGGTAGGATCAAAGGCTAAAAAGTTATCAATAAGTGCATCACTTATCTGGTCTGCTACTTTATCAGGGTGTCCTTCACTTACGGATTCTGATGTAAATAAATATGGCATATTTTTTTTTTAAGATTGCAAAGATAAGGTTGTATGGTTTAAAGAACAAAGCCCCCCTGAAAATTCAGAGGGACTTTTAATAATTATAAAATTAAAGTTTGGAATACACTATTCTCAACTTCATTCTGTAGTTGGGGTTTGAGCCACTTCCTATACGCACCCTGCCAAAGGCTATATTATTGCCATAAGCAAAATAGGCTGGTGAGTATTGCGGGTAATTTAGGTTGAAGGGTGCATACAAACGCATATCATAAGACCGGGTATGATTTGTAACAATTTGCTGTACATACCTTGAAATATTGAATGTGTAAAATTTGATTTGTCCTCCTGTTAAAGGGTCTGCTTTAGATCTTCGGTAACCTCCAAAATAAGGAAAATTTACGTTAGCGCTTCCCCTGCCATCAGTTGGCAGAAAAAAGGCACCATTTTTATAATCAGGATCGTAGGGTGCTGCTGTATTGAGATCAAAATAAATTGGTTTCCATTTGGCAGTAGTTCCTGTATCTTTTAAATCAAGAAAAAGGAAATTTGGTGCCGATAGTTTTTCATCTAAAGCAGCGTTGGTAGGTATCTGCTCTATTATTATCTCTGCACGGTGAATAATGCTATTGGGAAATGCTGAGAGCGCCGGGATATTAAGATTAACGAACGACCCAGGTGATGTTTGCAAGAAATGCTCACCCGGCGCAGGATTGCTTATGCGATAACCAGCCCTGTTACGAACGATATGATTGCTTGAATTTGATATTGAGGAATTGGCTGTGGGAATAGGACTAAACCTGAATGATGTATAAACAGAATCAATCACCGTTGACGCCTTTGCTTTCTTTCTATAATAAATTTCCAGTTTGGTAGATGTATCTACAAGGCTTGCATATAATAAGCCGTTACTGCTGCCCCCTGTTGTAGTTACGGCTATACCATTATAAAAATACCTGAAAGCAGAATCGCTATAAAAGGCATTATTAGTGGTGTTGGCTAAAATACTATCCCGGTTAAATAAGGTATTTATCCAGGTTGAATTGGTAATTTTAATACGTATCTGGTTCTTAATTGAATCTCTGTTGTAATTGTACCTTACGTAATTGCCTATTGTAAGTGGATCAATAATAGCACTGCCTAAAATTGCCCCACCGGTTTGAGGTGCGTACGAAGTATTATTTTCCTTTGCAACAGAATCTCTGAACCTGTTAGAAAACACCTGACTCACCTGCAATCTGATTGGCAAACTGCTATCGCCCCAAAAACCTTTGTACTTTAAACAAAGTACTACAGAATCAACTCCCAGCCCAGGGCCACTGAGTGTATCTCCTGCATTACCAAAGTAATAAGGGTAAAAAGAAGGTTTTAACTGCATATAAATATCTGCAGTTGTGGTACCAAACAGCGGATCGTTGTTTATACTTCCAAGTGCATAATCATCGTATTTACCAATGTAGGTAGAATCGCTAAAATAATTTTCCTGGGTAGAGTTGATGAGTAATGTATCAGCAAATGTTTTTACATTATCAACAGCTGGCAACAGGTCGCTGCCAATGTCGGTAGTATCCAGTTTGGTACAGTTCCATCCAATAAGAGAAATAAGAGTAATAGCAATAATAGCTACAGGCAGAATACGTTTTTGCACAATAATAATTTTATGAAATGCGGTTAGATTTTCTACTTCGCAAGTTCGGCATACAATTGCAAATAGTCTGTTAAATCACTTGTTGCATCATATTTTAAAACTTTTTTCCCTTTCACTTTTGCGAATTGTTCAGCGAGCTTTTTATCTACTTTTTCGGCTCCAAATGTAATGGCATCGGCAAAAGTGGCACCACCATTAAACATGGCTGTATTATTCAGATCTTTAAAAGGCTCCAGTTCTTTTTTGGTAACATAATCATTTATAGTAGCCATTTTTAAAAAATCTTTTTCAAGCTTGTCTTTAAATGTGTTTTGGCCAATGGTATATATAATTTTGCTGTTACTAAAAACAGGTTCTTTTTTGTAAGCAGTTTTAATAAACATGGGTATCAGGCCTGTCATCCAGCCACTGCAATGAATAATATCGGGCGGCCATCCAAATTTCTTTACAGTTTCCAGCGCTCCTTTGCAAAATAAAACGGCCCTTAAACCATTATCATCAAACCAATTTTCCTTTTCATCCGTAAAAATTGATTTTCTTTTAAAATAATCGTCGTTATCCAAAAAGTAAATCTGTAATCTGGCATTGGGTAGAGATGCTACTTTTATGATGAGGGGATAATCATCATTATCAATAGTTACATTTATTCCAGACAAGCGAACAACCTCATGCAGACGGTGCCTTCTCTCATTTATTACACCAAAACGGGGCATGATGCAACGTACTTCCATGCCACTGTCGTTTGATTTTACAGCAAGTTTATTTACAATTTCCGCAAAATCAGTAAGCTCCAGGTAAGGCGACATTTCATTTGCAATAAATAAAATTCTTTTCTTTGTACTCATTTACACTTGGTTTGTTGCTATAATATCTTAGAAACGGCTGCAAAAGTACGATAATTTTTCGGGAAAATGAGAATCAACAGGCACTTGAAGTGTAATTGCTACTATTATGATACTATTTAAAAAGGCTGCGGATATTACCAATTACCTGCAACAGTTTAACAAGGCGGGTAAAAGCATTGGGTTTGTGCCTACCATGGGAGCTTTGCACAAGGGGCATATTTCTTTAATATCCACTTCCAAACAGGCGGATGATATTACCGTATGCAGCATTTTTGTAAACCCTGCTCAGTTTAATGATGCAAAAGATTTTGATAATTATCCATCTACCATTGAGCAAGATATTGACCTGCTTGAAAAAGCAGGCTGTGATGTAGTGTTTTTGCCTTCTGTTGCTGAAATGTATCCTGCCGGTATGCAGGATGCAAAAAAATATAATTTAGGTTACCTGGAAACCGTGCTGGAAGGCAAGTACAGGCCAGGACATTTTCAGGGAGTATGCCTGATAGTACATCGGTTACTTAATATTATTGCAGTAGATGCATTATACCTGGGCCAAAAAGATTACCAGCAATGTATGGTTATTAAAAGATTGATTAACCTGGAGAAAATAAAAACAAAAATCCACATCTGCCCCACCCTTAGAGAAACCAGCGGGCTTGCCATGAGCAGCAGAAATATGCGGCTGAGTGAAATGGATAAAGAACAGGCACTTAAAATATTTGAAACACTATCTTACCTAAAAAAAAATATAAAACCCGGCGATTTAACTGAACTTAAACGGGCTGCTATAAACAATTTAATCAATGCCGGCTTTAAGGTTGATTATGTTGAAATTGCAGATGCAGGTAACCTGGAAATTATTGATAACTGGAATGGTAATACCCAATTGGTTGCAGTTGCAGCAGCCTTTTTAGGTGATGTAAGACTAATAGATAATATGCTTTTAAACGCTGATGCCTGACACCCAATTCTGGATCCTGGATAAGACAAAAAGCTTTTAAAGATTCAAGCTCAATCCTGTATCAAGCATCCCACATCCAGTATGCAGCGTATCTTCTTTTTTGACTTTACTGTTTTCCCTTCGTAATTTGTAACCGATTATGAACAAGCGGTTAATATCCATATTACAATACAGCATTTTTTTGGGCGGTGGCATTTTTTTAGTTTGGTGGCAGCTTAAGGGAATGACGGTGGAGCAAAAAACACAGTTTACCAGCGCATTACGCAGTGCCAATTACTGGCTCATAATCCCTATTGTTTTTATGAGCCTGCTCAGCCATTTAAGCCGAAGCTACCGGTGGAAACTTCTTTTGGAACCGCTGGATTACTATCCAAAAATTAAAAATGTATTTGCTGTAACCATGGTTGGTTACCTGGCCAATGCTGCCATTCCACGCCTTGGCGAAATTTTAAAATGTACTTTTCTGGCAAAGTATGAGCACATTAAAGTAGATAAGCTGGTGGGCTCTATTTTAATTGAACGCACTTTTGATGTAATCTGCTTTATCATTTTTATCGGTATAACTGTGGTTATTCAAATTGATAAAATAGGAGAATTTATAAAAGAAAAATTAACATCTTTCGGAAATAATTCGGGCATGTTATTGATGGGAAAAGCTTTATTTTTTTTGGGCATTATTATGCTGATTTATTTTCTGCTAAAATTCCTTATTAACAGGTATCCCTCAAATAAAATTATCAACGCAATCAATAATTTTTTTAAAGGAATTGGCGAGGGCTTTATTGCCATACGAGGTTTAAAAAAACGCAAACAGTTTATTGCACACACGTTTTTTATATGGGCGATGTACCTTTTGCAGATATATGTAGGCTTTAGTGCCATGGAACATACAGCAGAGCTTGGTATAAAGGCAGCTTGCAGCGTATTGGTATTAGCCAGCTTAGCCATGATAATTTTACCAAATGGCATTGGCCTGTTTCCTGTTTTTGTAATGCAGACTTTAATTTTATATGGTATAAAAGAAGATTACGGCCTGGCATTCGGCTGGCTGATATGGGGCGTATCAACCTGTATAATCTTAATTGTTGGCTTTATAAGCCTGCTGTTGCTTCCTTACATTAATAAAACTAAAAATGAAATCAATACAAGCTATACCCCATAAAATATTTACCCTGGCAGACATGTTGCACCAGCTTAAACGATGGCGCCTGCTCAATAAAAAAATTGCTTTTACCAATGGGGTGTTTGATATTTTGCATGAGGGCCATATTGCTTCATTAAGCGAAGCCGCTTTGCATGGGCATATTTTAATTGTTGCCATAAATTCAGATGCATCTGTAAAAAGATTAAAAGGCGAAAGCCGGCCCGTTAACAGCGAAAACTCCCGAATGCTTTTAATGGCATCGCTGGTAATGGTGGATGCAGTTATTATGTTTGAAGAAGATACACCCCTGAATTTAATTACAGCCATTTTACCCGATGTGCTGGTAAAGGGCGGGGATTATACCGTTGAACAAATTGCCGGTGCCAAGGAAGTTTTAACCAATGGCGGCGAAGTAAAAATTGTACCTATATTACAAGGCTTTTCCACTACCGGTATTATCGAAAAAATGAAAGGCAGCAATCAGTAAATTCCTTTTTACAAAAACTTAATATTGATTTTAAAAGCAAGGCCTTAAATTCGTTCCACTTATTTTAAACTTTCAATTCTTGCACAAAAGAAAAATCATATTCCGCGATATAAGCTGGCTTTCGTTCAACAACCGGGTGCTGCAGGAAGCTGCAGATGAAACCGTTCCCCTGCGTGAACGTATCCGTTTCCTCGGCATTTTTTCAAATAACCTCGATGAGTTTTTCAGGGTACGTGTGGCCGCACTTAAGCGCATGATTGAATTTGGCAAAAAATCTAAAATGCACCTGGAACTTAGCCCGGCAGCCATTATTGAAGAAATTCAGGAGATTGTAATTGAGCAGCAAAAAGAATTTGAACGCATCTGGAACGAAATTTTAAGGGAGCTTAAAAAAGAAAAAATACAATTAATCAATGAAACGCAGTTAAACAAAGCCCAACAATTATTTGTACTGGATTATTTTAATGAAGAGATACGCAGCAATGTAATACCCCTGATGATTGAAAGCATCCAGAATTTTCCGGTACTCAACGACCGGTCTATTTACCTGGCCTGTAAACTTTCTAAAAAAGATAAAACCATTCCTCAGAAATATGCACTGCTTTCGGTACCAACCCGCAGACTTCCCAGGTTTATTATACTGCCATCAAAAAATAATGATAAGCAAATCATTTTGCTGGAAGATATCATCCGTTTTTGCCTGCCAAATATTTTTTCGTTTTTTGGGTACGATACTTTCTCTGCCCATATAATTAAAGTAACACGGGATGCAGAGATAGATATGGATAATGATATTGCAACCTCCCTCATTCAAAAAATTGAAAAAGGTTTAAAAAACCGTAAAAAAGGAAAGCCTGTGCGTTTTGTTTTTGATAAAGCCATTGATCCATCGCTACTCACCTACCTGGTTAGGCGGCTTGGTTTGTTACAGAAAGATAATCTCATCCCCGGTGGACGCATTCATAATTTTGTTGACTTTATGGATTTTCCTGAATCGGTTTTTGATAAAAAAAGTCAGCGTAAAAAACCTTTCATTCATCCTGTTTTAAAAAATGTTACCAGCGTTACCAATATTGTTTTACAAAAGGATGTACTGCTTAATTTTCCGTATCACGCTTTCGATAGTATAATTGATTTATTGCGTGAAGCAGCCATTGACCCAGAAGTAGTGAGCATAAAACTTACCTGTTACCGCTTGGCCGACCGCTCAAAAATTATCAACGCATTAACCAATGCCGTACGCAACGGCAAACAGGTAACAGTGGTGCTAGAGCTACGGGCAAGATTTGATGAAGAAGCCAACCTGGAGTGGAAAACCGAACTGGAAGAAAACGGCGTAAAAGTATTGCTGGGTGTACCCAATGTAAAAGTACATGCTAAAATATGCCTGATAAAAAAACGGACTAACAACCGCACCATTCATTATGGTTTTGTTAGTACGGGCAACCTCAACGAGAAGACAGCAAAGGTTTACAGCGATGCCTGCCTCTTGACTTCCGACAGAAATATTATGGCCGATGTTAACCGCATTTTTAATTACCTGGAGCAGCCAAAAACAAGGATTGCATTTTTAAAAAGCTGTAAAACATTAATGGTTTGTCCTACCGGTATGAGAAGCCAGTTACTGCAACTCATCAATAAAGAAATAAGAATGGCCAGGCTAAAAAAACCTGCATCAATCACGCTGAAATTAAATTCACTGAGCGATGAAATGCTTATTGATAAATTATACGAAGCTGCCAAAGCAGGCGTAAAAGTAAAGATGGTTATCAGGGGAATTTTTTGTTTGCTAACTGAAAATAAAAAATTCAAACACCACATTCAGGCCATCAGCATTGTGGATGAATACCTGGAGCACTCAAGAATTATGATATTTCACAACGGCGGAAAAGAAAAAACATTTATATCCTCTGCAGATTGGATGGTTCGTAATATAGATCACCGGGTAGAAGTTGCCTGCCCCATTTTTGAAAAAAATATTCAGCAGGAAATTAAAGATATTATAGAGATACAACTGAAAGACAATATTAAAGCACGGATATTGGATAACGACCTCAGCAATCAATATGTAAACCCTCGCAACACAAAAAAAATACGCAGCCAGGTGGAGACGTATAATTACCTGTATCGGAAATCTCTATAAATGTTAATCCGTTAATTAGTTAATCCGTTTAAACGTTAATCCGTAAATTCGTTTGTACTAATTAAAGCATTAGGCAACAAACAAACCAACGGATTAACTAATTAACCAATTAACGGATTAACCAACTTGAAACTCGCAGCCATAGATATAGGAAGTAACGCAGCCCGGCTTTTAATTACGGAAGTAACCACCGACGAAAATAAAGTTGCTGTTTTTAATAAGCTTAACCTTTTTAGAGTACCGCTGCGACTGGGTTTTGAAGTTTTTGAAACCGGCCTTATTTCGAAACAAAAAACCCGCATGCTTATACAAACTATGAAGGCGTTTAAGCATTTAACAAATGCCTATGAGGTTAGCCACATAAAAGCATGCGCCACCAGTGCCATGCGTGATGCAAAAAATACGGGAGACATTATCCGCAAAGTAAAATTAGAGACAGATATCGCCATTGAAGTAATTAGTGGCGATATGGAAGCAGGCCTTGTTTTTGAAAACCATATTGCTGAAACCCTCGACAAAGACCACAGCTACATGTACATTGATGTAGGCGGTGGCAGTACCGAACTTTCTTTCTTTAGCAATGGTGTACTTACTTTTAAAGAATCTTTCAATATAGGCACCATCCGTTTATTACAAAACCAGGTAAATGATAAAACCTGGGAAGTGATGAAAGAAATAATTAAAACTGTAACTAAAGGCCAAAAAGAAGTGGTAGCCATTGGCAGCGGCGGCAATATCAATAAGGTTTTTAGCATGAGCAAACGTAAAGAAGGCAAATCCCTCACGCTTGAATTACTGAAAGATTATCACCGTGAATTAAGTAGTGTAAATTTAGAAGATAGAATGCGCCTTTACAACCTGCGCCCCGACCGTGCAGATGTAATTGTACCCGCCCTGCAAATTTATACCAACGCCATGCGCTGGGCCGGTGCCACCGAAATGTATGTACCCAAAATTGGTTTGGTAGATGGATTGGTGCAGCACATGTGGGAGGAAATTAAAAAATCATGAGACAGTTTGCACTGAGCGACGTGGAAATGTAGAAATACAGCAAATACGAACACTAATAGTTTTCTTACTCAATTAAACAAAACTTTTCTGAAATGTTTTTAATGTGGCTGGCCCGGTGCTTTAAAATCCGGATTATCAAACATTGATTTGTGGAATAAATAATACTTTCCATCCCTGTTGTTACGCCAGTACCTATGACCTTCCAGATCGTAATAATATCTGCCATCTACACTTTTACTTGCAACCTTATCATTTACAGTTATTACTTTAGGTATAGCAGTTTTAATAGCTGGCTTTTTTACAGGTTTAGAAACTGTGCTATCGGCTTTAGTTGTTGAAGTAGCTGTTGGAGCTGTCTTTTTGCTACAGCTTGCAGCTGCTATAATTACTAAGACAAGCAATATTGCAACCTGTATTTTACGCATATTAATTTGCTTTGGCGTTTACAAGGCAAAAACTTTACCAAAGTTTTTAACCCTGCAGCAAGTCTCAGCAAGATTTAAGTATAAATTATAGTTTAAAAAAATCTGAAGTTAATAAACCCAATAAACAAAAGTTATCTTAGTGTAAACCAATGTTTATATTCATTATCATACAGGCTTGAACACAGATTTAAAAAATATCAGCAAAAATATTTTCATTTACTTTTTGTTATGTGCTGCTGTTTTTGGCATGTTGCTAACCGTAGCCCAATATGCCAGTTTTAAAACCGATGTTGGCTTTTTAAAGTTTAAGCAAGATTACCTGGATATAAAAATATGGATGGCTGCCTTTTACTTACATGTATTTTCGAGTGTATTGTGCCTGTGTGCAGGGCTTACACAGTTTTCAACCTATGTATTACAGCATCATAAAACACTGCACCGATTTGTTGGTAAAATGTATGCTTATAATGTAATGCTGATCAATTTTCCCGCAGGGATGATAATGGCTTTTTATGCCAATGGGCACCTGCCTTCAAAAATTGCATTTATAATTTTAGACTCCCTTTGGCTGCTGTTTACATATAAGGCGGTGATTGCCATAAAGGCTAAAGATATTAAAGCGCATAAAAGATTTATGATACGCAGCTATGCCCTCACCTGCTCGGCCATTACATTGCGTATGTGGAAACTGATATTATCCCACTCATTTAATATTGACCCGAATATTTTATACATGATTGATGCATGGATGGGATTTGTACCCAACCTCCTTTTTGCCGAGTGGCTGATAAGTAAAATGAACCTGCAGCAAAAAAACTACCGTTGAAAAGTTAGATTTGTTGCAATAAAATACAGAAGCAGGGCTGATAATGCTGCAAACATCACTACGAAAGTCAACACCTGAAAAACACTTGGATTTTTATTGTCATTTTTTACAAGACTTCTGTAAACAGATCGGGATGTATAGTAAGAAACCCATATCAAAATAACCAGTATTACAAGTGCAAAAGGTATAATCAGGATTCCCATCTTATATATAGATTAAGTTTTGTTGTTTGAAGATAAGGAGATTAAGAAAAAAAATCTGTTAAATATATCTGATGTGACTTTAAAAATTGTCTATTGCGGTATTTGATTTGTGATTTACAGATTTTTTTTTACTATCACAAACTTCATCCCAAACAAAACTTTTTACAATGAAAAATTATTCTTTTGCTCAATCGCCTTTTTGGTAATTGGCTTTACAGCCAGTGCAGGGCATATTGTGGAAGTTAATCTCTCAACTTTTCTTATACTTTAACCGATAATATTGATGTTGCAAAAAAAATTATACCGCTTATTGATGATGATGCTTTAAAAAACAATAAAAGGCTGGTTTATGAAAAGGAGAAATGCTGCCGGTTGTGTAAACCTGTTGCGTGAAGGAACTGGAAATGTGGTAAAATTTGTAATACAATAATAGGAGGTTTTCCATAATGAGCGGGGCCTGTTTTTTTAACAGAGCCTTTTTTGTACTGGTTATTAATTATATCAAACAAGATTTTATTAGCATTATGAAAGCACTGAATTTTCAATAACTTCACTCAATAACCCAACTATATGCCCCCTATTGAATTTTACAAAAAGAAACTTATTTCATTACAGGTAGCGTTAAATCTACTTAATAAAAAAAAACTACGGTTTGGCAGATTAAGACTTTTAGCTATTGCTACTGTGGCACTATGCTTATATTTTTTGCTGCCATTTGGCATTTGGTATGCAGTTGTTCCTGCTGTAGCATTACTCGTAATATTTACACGTTTAGTAATGGCTGATATAAAGAATAAATCTGCAATTGAACACCACATCAACCTGATTTCAATAAACAACGATGAAGTAAATGCAATAGAGGGTAATTATTATCATTTTAAAGATGGCCAGGAACATTTGCCCAAAGAACATTTGTATGCAAATGATCTTGACATTTTTGGACATGCTTCTGTTTTTCAATTTATTAACCGTACATGTTCTGAAATGGGAAGCGGCACTTTGGCTGAATGGTTGTTAAAAGCTTGCAGCCACAAGGAAATTTTAAAAAGACAGGAGGCTGTAAAAGAGTTATTAGGCCAAACAGCCTGGAGGCAGGAGTTACAGGCAATTGGAACTGCTGAGAAAATACAATACAACACAATAGATCGGTTAAAGAAATGGTTTGAGGAGGATTACAGTTTTATTAAAATAAAATTCTGGCTTATTGCCCGTTACCTTTTACCGGCGGCAATATTTATTGTGTTAATGCTGAATATTACTGATGTACTTAATAATTACATAAGAAATTATTTTTTACTTGCCTCAGCCCTGTTTGCATTGTATGTAAGTAAAAAAGTTACCCCTATGCATCAACAGGTTTCTAAAATGACAGATGAACTGGAAGTGCTTAACAGGAGTATAAAACTTATTGAGGAAACTGATTTCAAGTCAGTTTTTTTACAGAATCTGCAAAAACAATTTATCCAGCATCAGTACAAAGCATCGGCACAAATTAATCAACTTAAAAAAATACTTGAACGCCTTGACCTGCGTTTTAATTTTGTTGTATTTATCCCGCTGGATATTGTTTTGCAATGGGATCTGCAACAGGTAATTGCACTGGAAAAATGGAAACAGCAAAATCATGATTATGCCATACGATGGTTTTCATTATTGGGAGAATTTGAGGCAATATGCAGCCTTTCAACACTTTCTTTTAATCACCCAGAATGGTGTTTCCCGGTTCTTAAAGATGAACATTTTTTTATAGAAGGAAAAGAGATTGGACACCCATTAATTAAAGCAGATAAATGTGTAACAAACCCTATTAAGATTGATGATACCGGGGAGTTGATGCTTGTTACAGGCAGTAATATGGCAGGCAAAAGTACATACCTGCGAAGCATTGGAGTTAACACCGTTTTGGCCATGGCTGGCGCACCCGTTTGCGCTACTTATTTTTGTTTATCGCCTGTGCAGATTGTAAGCAGTATGAGAATTGCGGATAATCTTGAAGAAAGCACTTCAACATTTTACGCTGAATTAAAAAAACTAAAAACAATAATAGATAAGGTAAATAATAATGAAAAAGTTTTTATTTTATTAGATGAGATTTTGAGAGGCACCAATTCTTTAGACCGCCACACAGGCTCTGCAGCGCTTATAAAACAACTGATTAAACACAATGCTGCATGTATTATTGCTACGCATGATGTAGAACTGGCAAATATGAAAAAAGCATATCCTGACAATATATTAAATTATCATTTTGATGTGCAGGTGAGTAACGATGAACTTTATTTTGATTACAAATTGAAAGAAGGGATCTGCACAAGTTTAAATGCATCTATATTGATGAAGAAAATTGGGATTGAACTTTAAAAAAAAGAAAGCTCTTTTTTTAAATGAGCTTCCTTTTTAAATTTATAAGATTATTTAACCTCTACCCTTTTCCCCATCCAAACCAATCATTTCCGTTTGCGTAAAGCATTAATGACAACAGGATAACCATCCCAACAATCTGTGCATATTCCAGAAATTTTTCGCCGGGTTTGCGGCCTGTTATCATTTCGCCTAAAGTAAACATTACGTGTCCGCCATCTAAAGCAGGTATAGGAAGCATATTCATAAAAGCAAGGATAATAGAGAACATTGCCGTCATTCGCCAAAAAGATTCCCAATCCCATGTTGGAGCAAATATGGAGCCCATTGTTTTAAAACCCCCGATTCCTTTAATCCCACCGGTACCAGGTGTAAAGATTACAATAAATTGTGCAACATAATCTTTAAGTTCCTGAATGGTCATTTTAACACCAGCCGGAAAAGCTGCGAAGAAAAGATATTTTTTTACCTCATATTTTATCCATCCTAAGCTATCTAATTGTTGCGGAGAATTGAATGGATTAAACCCTATCTGACCTTCTGCATTAATTTTTGTGGTGAAACTTGTATCATGGCCTCCTCTATTAACAGTGAGTAAAACTTCTTTATTTTTTTTAGTTTCGAGCACATCCGACATCTGATCAAAATAGTCGAACCGGTTAGAGTCGATACCTTTAATGATATCATATTTACGTAACCCTGCTTTGTAAGCAACTCCTGTATCAGGCACAAAAGCAACCATTGCAGGAAAACGAGACTCAATAAACCCTTTGCGCTTTTGATTCTTGTTTTCAATTAGTTGACCAACAAAATCTTTAGGTAAAGCCAGGTTTGTTAATTTACCATCTCTTTCAATTTCAACATTAGATGCTGTAATTAATTTTTTTCTAAACCTGTCCAGATCATATACTTCCGCCCCATCTACACCAATTATTTTATCTCCGTTTTTAAACCCGATTTTTAGCAATGTACTGTCGCCAACATGTATTCCATACTTCATGGAGCTGGCTGGTATTTTCTTTTCGCCCCAAACCATTAAGATGGCAGCATAAATTACAAATGCAAGTAAAACATTTACAATAACGCCTCCCAACATAATTATCAACCGTTGCCATGCAGGTTTGCTTCTGAATTCCCAGGGCTGTGGAGGGAGTTTTAAAGCTTCTTTATCCATGCTCTCATCAACCATTCCTGCAATTTTAACGTAACCACCCAACGGCAGCCACCCAATGCCATAAACAGTTTCGCCTATTTTCTTTTTAAAGATTGAAAACCAGGGATCGAAAAAAAGATAAAATTTTTCTACCCTGCATTTAAACCACTTGGCTGTTATATAATGCCCGAATTCGTGCAGTACAACCAGGATGGATAGTGAGAGCAGTAATTGTGCTGCTTTGTACCCCACGCTTGGCCAGTTTATTGCTAATAAAGTAATTTCCATTAATTAATTTGTATTTAAAATGTTCAATATTGCTGAAAAAGTATAAGAGTGCGACGCCAATGAAGCTAAATAGAATTACCAAAGCCGGGCTCAAAAAAAACTTTTACAGGTTTATTAACGAAGCGGCAAAATTACGGGCTTCGCCGTCGCTTTCAAAATATTCCTCTAAGGTTGGTTTTTGGATGAAAGCTACATTTTCCATGGTTTTTTCTACCACCGCAGTCATATCTAAAAAGCCGATACGGTTGCGCAGAAAGGCCCACACGGCAATTTCGTTGGCGGCATTGAGGATACAGGGCATGTTACCGGCCTTGTTAAGTGCCTCCATGGCAAGGGATAAATTTCTGAAAGTTTTAACATCGGGCTCTTCAAAATTAAGGGCCGGATATTTTTTAAAATTGAGTCGAGGAAATTCGTTCTTTATCCGGCCGGGAAAAGCCATGGCATATTGTATGGGCAACTTCATATCGGGCAGGCCCATTTGTGCTTTCACGCTGCCATCTTCAAACTGCACCATGCTGTGAATGATGCTTTGCGGATGTACAACTACTTCAATCTGATCGGGCCGTAAATTAAAAAGCCACTTTGCTTCAATCATCTCAAGCCCTTTGTTCATAAGGGTTGCAGAGTCTATAGATATTTTTGCACCCATACTCCAGTTGGGATGCTGCAGTGCATGATCTCTTTTTACATTAACCAGAAAATTTGGTTTTTTACCAAGAAATGGCCCACCGCTTGCCGTTAGTATAATTTTTTCAATTGGGTTTCTGGCTTCGCCAACCAGACATTGAAAAATGGCAGAGTGCTCACTATCAACAGGAATGATGGGTGCTCTTTTTTCGATAGCTTTTTGCATAACAATATCGCCGGCAACTACAAGGGTTTCTTTATTTGCCAGCCCTACGGCTTTGCCTTTTTCAACTGCTTTTAATGTAGGTTTTAAACCCGCAAAACCTACAATGCCTGCCATCATCATATCGTAGGTATCAAAATCTGCCACTTCTACCAGGGCATCTTCGCCGGCAAAAACTTTAATATCGGTTGATGCTAAAGCCTCTTTAATTTTTTTATATTTTGTTTCATCTCCAATAACAACGGCATTGGGCCTGAATTGCAGTGCCTGGGTGATCAGCAATTCATCGTTGGTTTGGGCGGTTAAAATTTCAACTTCAAATAAATCGGGGTTGGATTTTATTACTTCCAAAGATTGGGTACCAATTGAACCGGTGGAACCAAATAAAGCAATACGTTTTTTTACAGAGTGATCGGCCATAGTAATTGAAAATTATTGCGACAAATCTAACTTAATAATTGTTGCAACGCAATTTTGACCTTATCAAAATCGAATTTTTGTATAATATTTTGCATCATTGACTGTATTTCCTGGTTGCAAAGATTGCCGATTGAACCTTCATGCGTATGAACGGGCGAAGTTGTATGAGTAAATTTTCCGGCTTCAATATCGGTACCCACTTTTTTATAAGCATCTCTAAAAGGCATTCCTTGCAACACAAGTTTGTTTACTTCTTCAACACTGAAGAGGAAAGCATATTTTTCATCTTTGAGTAAATTTGTTTTTATTTCGATATTACTCAACATGAGACCTGCCATTTGCAGACAATCATTTAGATTTTGAAAAGCCGGAATGATATGTTCTTTTATTAACTGCAGGTCACGATGATAACCTGAGGGCAGATTTGTTGTCATCAACATAATCTCGTTGGGCAATGCCTGTATGCGGTTGCAATGCGAACGGATCAATTCAAAAACATCAGGATTTTTTTTATGCGGCATAATACTGCTACCGGTTGTTAATTCATCCGGGAAAGAAATGAAACCGAAATTTTGATTTAAATAAAGACAGGCATCCATACTTAATTTAGAAATGGTGGCTGCAATATTTGCCAATGCGGATGCTACAATACGTTCGGTTTTGCCCCGGCTCATTTGTGCATAAACTACATTGTAATTCAGCTCATCAAAGCCCAACAAATCGGTTGTCATTTGCCTGTTGATAGGAAATGAAGATCCATAGCCTGCTGCAGAGCCTAAAGGATTTTTATTTACAACACGATAAGCAGCTTCCAGTGTTACCAGATCATCAACCAGGCTTTCGGCATAAGCACCAAACCACAAACCAAACGATGATGGCATTGCTAATTGAAAATGTGTGTAGCCGGGCAACAGATCATCTTTATATTTTTCGCTTTGTGTGATTAAAAGATCGAATAAAATTTTTGTATTGCTGACAGTTTTTTCAATCTCTGATCTTAAAAATAATTTAAGGTCAACTAAAACCTGGTCGTTCCTGCTTCTTGCACTGTGGATTTTTTTACCAACATCGCCCAGCTTTTCTGTCAGCATTAATTCTACCTGCGAATGAATGTCTTCTACTCCATCGTCGAGTTTAAAATTTCCCGTTAGTATTTGCTGATAAATTTCTTTTAATGCCAACTCCAGTAATTCTATTTCATCTTTACTTAATAATCCAACAGACTCCAGCATTTTTGTATGTGCTAAAGATCCCAGCACATCAAATGGGGCCAGGTAAATATCCAGTTCCCTGTCGTTGCCAACAGTAAATTTTTCAACTTCCTGTAATGATGCTTTATCTTTTTGCCAGAGTTTCATGTTGCTTTAATAAGATGTTTAAAGAATCTGTTCTAATATTTCTATGTAAGTGTGTATTCCTTCCTCTATTTCTTTCAGATAGATAAATTCATCTGCGGCATGGCTTCTTGCACTATCGCCGGGGCCACATTTTAAAACCGGTACAGGAATCAGTGCTGCATCTGATGTTGTGGGCGAACCGTACATTTGTTTACCCAGTTTTATCCCTGCCAAAACAAGCGGATGATCTTTATCAATTTTTGAAGAACGCAAGCGCATACTTCTGGGTTTTACTTCTGATTGAACATGTTGTTTGATTGTCTCCAACAACTCTTCATGTGAGTATGCATCTGTAACCCTGATATCTACAATAAAACTACAAACAGCAGGTACTACATTGTGTGCTTTGTTTTCAGTATTGATTGATGTAACCGACATTTTTATTGGGCCAAGAGTTTCAGATATTTTTGGGAATTGAAAATTTTGAAACCAGTTAATATCTTGCAATGCTTTGTAAATAGCATTCTCTCCTTCTTCCCTGGCAGCGTGGCCTGCTTTGCCGGTTGCTGTGCAATCCAGCACCAGCAGGCCTTTTTCGGCAATGGCTAAATTGGTAAGTGTGGGTTCCCCTACAATTGCACCCCCTAATCCCCTGAAGGGGGAACTGAACTCTGCTGAGGCAAGTAGCTTTTCTATTCCGTATGCACCACTGATCTCTTCTTCTGCCGTGGCAGCAATAACAATATTGTATTTCAAATTTCCCCTTTCATAAAAATGGCAGAATGTGGCTATCAAACTTACCAGGCAACCTCCGGCATCATTGCTGCCTAGGCCAAATAATTTTTCGTCTTCAATGATTGGCGAAAAAGGATCTTTAGTGTATTGCGGATTTGGTTTTACGGTATCGTGATGTGAGTTGAGTAAGATTGTAGGTTTATTTTCATCAAAATATTTATTTACACACCACACATTATTTAACAACCGGTTAGATGGAATATTTTTTTCGCTGAAGAACTGCTCAATAATATCGGCAGTCTTATCTTCTTCTTTACTGAAAGAAGGTATCGCTATCAATTTCTGCAACAGTTCAACAGCTTCATAGTATGGTTTATTTTTGCTCAAGATTTTATTAATGTACCTATTGTGTTTTCAGAAATGTTTTGTAGTAGATCGTTTGCATCTCCAATCAATACTTCCTGCACACCACTGTTAATTGCAGCAAAAGCATTTTCAATCTTTGGCAATATGCCGTCTGCCAGTTTTTTATCATCCAGCAGTTGTTGATATTTTTCTTTATTGATGTACTTAATGAGTGATGATTCATCTTCAATATTTTCCAGCACCCCTTTCTTTTCAAAACAATAGATCAGTCTTACATCATATTGTTTTGACAAAGCAACAGCCAGTGCCGAAGCAATCGTATCGGCATTGGTATTCAATATTTGCCCCTGCCGATCATGCGTTAAAGGAGCTATAACAGGAACTAATTTATTATTCAGAAACAATTGCAAACTGTCGATTGCCAATTGCGAACTGCTTATATCTCCAACAAAACCATAATCAATTTCAGCAACCGGTCTTTTGTTTGCCGGAATAATATCCGCATCTGCACCGGTTAAGCCAATGGCATTACAGCTCATTGATTGCAATGATGCTACTAATTTTTTATTGATCAATCCGCCATACACCATCGTAACTAAATCAATGGTTGCTTCGTCGGTAATGCGCCTTCCGTTAATATAGTTTGGCGTTAATCCCATTTGTTTCCCGATGGTTGTTGCAATTTTACCACCACCGTGTACCAATATTTTTTTTGCATCTACAGCAGCAAATTGCTGCAGGAACAATTGCTGTGCAACAGCATTGTCCAGTATATTTCCGCCAATCTTTATAATAAATAATTTTTCCATTACAGGGTCTTTAATATTTCTGCCAAAACAGCCTGTGCGGCCCAAACCCGGTTACCGGCCTGTTGTGTAACCAAACTGTTATTGCCATCTAATATCTCATCACTTAATTCAACATTACGCCTTACAGGAAGGCAATGCATTACTTTAGCATTGTTTGTTAATGCCAGTTTGTTATTGGTGAGGATCCAATCTGTATTGCCTGGAATTATTTTTCCATAGTCATTATAGCTACTCCAGTTTTTTACATAGATATAGTCAGCATTTTCTAATGCTTCATCCTGGTTAGTAATTATGGTTGCATTTTTTGTAAATTTTTCATCAAGTTCATAACCTTCGGGATGCGTAATTACAAATTCTGCTTCGCCCCAACTACCTATCCATTGGGCAAAAGAATTGGCTACACATTGCGGCAATACTTTCACATGCGGAGCCCAGGTTAATACTACTTTTGGTTTGCCACTCCTACCCCCTCCGCCCCCTAAAGGGGGAACTGAGAGCATGTGTTCCTTAAAAGTAATTATATCTGTAAGTGACTGCAGCGGATGTAATGTTGCACTCTCCAGGCTTACAATCGGTACTCCTGCGTATTTTATAAACTGACTGATCACGGTTTCTGCATAATCATCCTCTCTTCTTTGTAAAGAAGGGAATGTGCGAACACATAAAATATCAAAGTATTGACCAAGTACAGGAGCCGCATCTTTAATATGTTCAACCGTTGTTCCGTTCATGATGGCACCTTCTGCAAATTCCAAAGCCCAGCCTTCTTTATCAACATTAAAAACAATGGCTTCCATTCCAAGATTAGAAGCTGCTACCTGTGTACTTAAACGTGTGCGTAAAGATGGGTTTAAAAATAGCAGGCCAATTCTTTTACCTGCTCCCAATGCCTTATCTGCAATCGGATTAGCTTTATATTGTAATGCCTTTGCAACCAGTGCATTTATATTTTCAACATCATTGACAGAGATAAAATTATACCCCCCCGCCCCTGAAGGGGAGCTTTTAAGCAGACTTTTATGTTGAGAAGTATTCATTTATTTAAGTTGTACGCTATTAATATTAAGACTCTCAAAGTCCCCTTTAGGGGATTTAGGGTTTTAATTCAGTTTTAATTGCCTGTAAAAAAATATCAGCTTCGGTCCTGGTAATATTCAATGCTGGTAAAAGCCTTATTACGTTTGGTTTTGCCTCGCCGGTAAAAATTTTATGTTTAAACAAAAGATTTTTCTTTACCATGTTCAATTCATCTGGTAATTCAATTCCTATCATCAATCCCTTTCCCCTCACTTCTTTTATATTCGGCAGTTTTTTTAATTCTCCCATTAAATAATCACCAATTGTTTTCGCATTATTGATCAGGTCTTCTTTTTCAATTACTTCCAACACGGCTAAAGCTGCAGCGCAGGCTAAATGGTTGCCACCAAAAGTTGTACCCAACATAAAATGTTTGGGTTGAATTTTTGGGGCGATGGAAATGGCACCGACCGGAAATCCATTTCCCATTCCTTTCGCCATGGTATAAATATCCGCATCAACACCGGCAAAATCATGTGAATAAAATTTACCGCTTCTGCCGTAACCACATTGTACTGAATCTGCAATAAACAATGCATTGTATTCATCGCAAAGACTTCTTATTTTTTGTAAGAAAGAATCTGATGCAACATTGATACCACCAACACCTTGTATCCCTTCTATAATAACAGATGAAATCTCATCCTGTTTAAAAGCCTCTTCCAGCGCAGCTTCATCATTAAATGGAAGAAAAATAACATTATCTGTTTCATTAACCGGTGCTACAATATTCGGATTGTCTGTTGCAGCTACAGCCAAAGATGTTCGGCCGTGAAATCCTTTTTTAAAAGCGATAATCTTTTTCCGGCCATTGTAAAAAGAAGCCAGCTTTAAGGCATTCTCATTTGCCTCTGCTCCTGAATTGCAGAGGAACAACTGGTAATCTTCTTTACCGGATATCTTTCCTAATTTTTCTGCCAGCTCAACCTGTAATGGAATTTTTATTGAGTTTGAATAGAAGCCTACTTTATGCAACTGATCTTCAATCCGCTTTACATAGTGCGGATGTGTATGCCCAATGGATATGACTGCGTGACCGCCATACAAATCCAGATATTTTTCTCCCTTATCATCCCACACGTATGAACCCATTGCTTTTTCAATTACAATATCATTTAGAGGATATACATCAAATAATTTCATACCGCTGTCACCTAAAGGGGAACTTAGTTTATTAGTGAATAATTAATTTCAATCAGTCTTTAACTTTAAGAGTATATAACAGTGATACTTACAAAAAGCTCTAAAGCCCCCTTTTGGGTATTTAGGGGTTAAAAATAGTTCGCCTTTAATTTTAATCCTGTTGTTTCTTCCAATCCAAACATCAAATTCATATTTTGTACAGCTTGCCCGCTGGCACCTTTTAATAAATTATCAATAGCAGAATGCACAACCAGATTAGTTCCAATCTTTTCTAACTGAATAAAACATTTGTTGGTATTTACAACCTGTTTTAAAAATATAGGTTCGTCACTTAACACAATAAATGGATGCGCTTCATAATATTTTTTATACAATACGGCCACTTCATTCAACCCTAATGAACACTTTATCTGTGAGCTGATGAAAATACCCCTGGTAAAATCTCCACGCCAGGGAATAAAATTTAAATCCACATTGGCAGAAGGATTCAATTGCAACATAGACTGCCCTATTTCTTTAAGATGCTGGTGCGATAAAGTTTTATAAGCTTGTATATTGTTTGCCCGCCAACTAAAATGTGAGGTAGTGCTCAAACCCTGTCCTGCACCAGTTGAGCCGGTAATGCCTGTTGTATGAATTTCATTTAACAAACCGGCTTTTGCCAACGGTAACAAACCCAATTGAATGGCAGTAGCAAAACACCCGGGGTTGGCAATGTTCTTTGCTTTTTTTATTGCAGTTTTATTTAACTCTGGCAAACCGTAAATAAATTTTCTTTTACTCACTGATTCTCCAAGCCTAAAATCCTGGCTCAGGTCAATAATCTTTATATTTTCACCAATTTTATTTTCTGATAAAAATTTTACTGCATCGCCATGTCCAACGCATAAAAAAAGTACATCAATTTTTTGGCTCAAAACTGAAGCAAATTTTATTTCGGTATCGCCCTGCAGATCTTTATGTACCTGGTATAAAAAATTACCAGCATTGCTTTTACTGTGCACAAAAGATATCTCTGCAGCAGGGTGGTTTAGCAATACTCTGATTAACTCGCCACCAGTATAACCAGCGCCGCCAACAATACCAGCTTTAATCTTTGTTGCCATCTGCTGTTTGTTTTACTGCGTTATAGATCATGGTTTGGTTACCAAATATTTTTGAAAACCCTCTTACATCATCACCAGTCCAGCCTGTATTCATTTCGCCATACTTACCAAATTTGCTGCTCATCAAATCATAAGCAGATTCAATGCCTATAATTTGAAAACGATAAGGCATCAGATCAACAAAAACTTTTCCGGTAACATTTTCCTGCGAATTATGGAAGAAGGCTTCAATATCCCTCATTACCGGATCCAGTATCTGTCCTTCATGCAGCCAGTTACCATAAAACAAAGCCAGTTGATCTTTCCAGTTTAGCTGCCATTTGGTAAGCACATGTTTTTCCAAAGCATGGTGTGCTTTTAAAATGATCATCGGCGCTGCCGCTTCAAAACCCACACGCCCCTTAATACCGATAATGGTATCGCCCACATGAATATCACGGCCAATACCAAAAGGCCCGGCAATTGATTGCAAATGCTGAATAGCCTCTGTTGGATGATTAAATTTATTTCCATCAATACCCATCAATTCTCCCTTTACAAATTCCAGTTCAACAGATTTCGTTTGAGTTGCGGTAACCTGTGTTGGCCAGGCTTCTTCCGGCAACATGCCTTTGCTGTTCAATGTTTCTTTTCCGCCAACACTGGTACCCCATAATCCTTTGTTTATGGAGTACATAGATTTTTCGAAATTCATTTCCACACCTTTGCTTTTTAAATAAGCAATCTCTTCTTCACGGCTTAATTTTAAATCACGAATGGGTGTACAAATTTCAACACCGGGAATCATGATATTAAAAATCATATCAAATCTTACCTGGTCGTTACCGGCTCCGGTGCTTCCATGTGCAACAATATCTGCATTCAGTTTTTTTACATGCTCCGCAATAAAAACTGCCTGGCTCAACCTTTCGGCACTTACACTTAAAGGATACGTATTGTTTTTTAACACGTTTCCAAAAACCAGGTACTTAATAATTTTATCGTAATAACTTTTAACAGCATCAATTACGGTATGCGTTTTTGCGCCCAACTTGTAAGCATGTGCTTCAATCTTTTTCAATTCTTCTTCAGTAAAGCCACCTGTGTTTACAATTACCGAATGCACTTCATATCCTTTTTCTTCTGTGAGATATTTTACACAATATGTTGTATCTAATCCGCCGCTAAAACCCAGAACAACTTTTTTACTCATTATAATCAGTTTAAAAAATTAAAGAAATATCTCAACAAGGATTTTGATGTACTACCTCCACCTTCTTTGCGTTGCAAAAATTTAATCATCCTGCTTTGCTTTATCCGCATAAATCTTTCGTACAATTTTGAATGCTGCTTAAACTCCTGCTTAGTTTCTTCGGGTGTGTAATGATCTGCAGGATCAAATAACATCGCTGTACACATACAATTCTTACGATCCTTACTCATCAATATATCGTAGTTAACGCAGCTTTTGCAGCCGGCCCAAAACTGTTCGTCTGTTGTTAGTTCAGAGTAAGTTACCGGTTCGTAGCCCAAATCAGAATTAATTTTCATCACTGCCAGACCGGTGGTTAAGCCAAATATTTTTGAGTCTGGATATTTCTCACGGCTCAGTTCAAAAACTCTTTTCTTAATAGCTTTTGCAACACCGGTTTTACGAAAAGCAGGGGCAACTATCAGTCCGCTGTTGGCAACAAATTTATTATGCTCCCAAACTTCTATGTAACAAAAGCCAACCCATTCGCCATCGGTGGTTACAGCTATTACAGATTTACCTTCCTGTATCTTTTGCTCAATATATTCGGGAGTACGCTTTGCAATGCCCGTACCACGTGCCTTTGCCGAGGATGCCATTTCATCGGTAATGGATGTTGCAAAATGGGTATCGGCTGCTGTAGCTACCCTGATAATTATATTACTGTTTTCCAATTGTAAAAAATTGAAAGAGATGATTAAAAGATGTTGAGGAAAATTTTCGGAGACTTTTTCACTGACAGGGGCAGGTTTTAGCTACTCGTCCTATCAGCATCCACGTCGGGATCTGGGTATAAAAACAAACAGGGGCTCCATATTATACAATATACCCCTGGCGGGAGAATTTGTATTGACGATATGTAATTTTATCCTGTTCAATGTATTAATCAATTGTGTTTAACAACACAAAAGTATATTATTTTAAAAACAATAGACAAAAAAATATGTTAAGCATCCATTAACGGTTGAATTGCTCTAACTCACAAACTTTTCAAGTTCTTCTGCAATCTTTCTGTCGTTGCTTAAACGGGGTACTTTATTTTGTCCGCCAAGTTTACCAATGCTTTTCATATAATCTATAAAACCATTTTTCTTTACGGGAGATATTTTCAGTTGTTGTAGAATATTGCCACCAA
This sequence comes from Chitinophagaceae bacterium, assembly GCA_031360765.1. Classification (GTDB taxonomy): domain Bacteria; phylum Bacteroidota; class Bacteroidia; order Chitinophagales; family Chitinophagaceae; genus Ferruginibacter. The sequence continues at coordinate 23,076 of JANMBZ010000176.1, read as the reverse complement.
CCAAATCATCGTAGTAAACATTTTTTTTGCGGAGATTGTCATCTATCTTTTTTGAGAAAGCTTTCATATCCGCAGGTGTGTTCTCAAATTCAATAAACCACTCGTGGTAACTTTTACCGGCATCGGTTGAAATTTTTGGTGCCACGGTAAATTCGGTAATAGGAATATTTTCCTCGGCTGCAGCCTGTAATAAAGCAGCCTCCACTTCTTCGCTGATAACATGTTCGCCAAAGGCAGATATAAAATGTTTGGTACGTCCGGTAACTACAATACGGTAAGGATCGGTTGAAACAAATTTAATCGTATCGCCAATATTGTATCCCCACAGCCCGGCATTACTATTGATGATCAATGCATAGTTCTCCCCAACCTTTACATCTTTTAAAGTCAATCGTGTTGGGTTTTCATTAAAGATTTCTGCTGACGGAACAAATTCAAAATATATTCCGCTGTTGGTATTCAGCAACAGGCCTTCAGCATTTTGCGAATCCTGAAAAGCAAAAAAACCTTCGCTTGCAGGGAACAATTCTATGCAATCTATTTTACGCCCAATACTTTCAAAAAGTTTTGCTTTATATGGTTCAAAATTTACACCGCCCTGCACCATTAAATTAAAATTAGGGAACAGCTCGCCAACTTTTTTACCGCTCTTCTCTGTAAGCCTGTCGAAGTACATCTGCATCCATGGCGGGATACCGCTGATGAGTGTCATATCCTGGTTGATGGTTTCTTCAACAATCTTGTCAAGCTTTTCTTCCCACTCATCAATACAATTGGTTGTATAAGATGGCAGTTGATTTGCTCTTAAATATTTTGGTATATGGTGGTTTACAATGCCACTTAATCTGCCGGTTGGTATGCCGCCCACTCTTTCCAACACAGGCGATCCACTTAAAAAAATAAGTTTACCATCAGCAAATTTTGTATTGCCGGTTTCGGCCATGTAGCACAGCAAAGCGTTACGGGCTGTATTGATATGGTTGGGAATAGAATCTTTGGTGATAGGAATATATTTTACACCACTCGTGGTGCCACTTGTTTTAGAAAAATAAATCGGCTGGCCTTTCCATAAAACGTTGTGTGTACCTTGTTTTATTTTTTCGATGTAGGGTTTAAAGGCTTCATAATCTCTCAGTGGCACCTGCTTTACAAAATCTTCGTGGGTTTTAATGCCAACAAAATCATGGTCTTTTCCAAAGAGGGTTTTTGAGCCGGTTTTTATAAGCTGATTAAAGATTACCTGCTGATCGGCCTCCGCCGTTTCCATCCCTTTTTTTATCTGCTTAAATATATAACCGGCAAATGGCTTCGCTAATATTGATTTTATTTTCATTACACTTTGTTCAATCGGTAAAAAACAAATGTAAGCCGTTTTTTTGTTTGATAAATGTAAAGATTCATGAGCGGAACATCATTTACAATCGCATTTCCATTCAGTTTCTAAATCTATCACAGTTACCACCACCAGCCCATCATCTTTTGGTGCAAAAACAATACGCACATGCTGTTTATCATGGGTATATCCTTCAACCGGGTAGGTTTTGCCACGCTTATCGTTCTGAATTTTTTTGTAATTGATGGTACCGCTTTTCAATATCTCTCTTATTTCCGATTCATCAATTTTACGGCAATCCATGCGGCATTTGGCGTGTTTGCTAAAGATGAGTTTAGTTGTATTGCGGTCAAAACCCCGTCCGACCAGGTCATCCGGGCGGGCTTCCACCTCTTGCCGTTTTTCATGATCTGGCAATATGGCCGGCACCGCTATTCTCTCATCCGTTTGTTCTGTTTTGTGATTTTGGGATGTGCTGCCCCGTTGATTTTTCTTAATAAAAAATAACAATAATCCGGCAGCAAGGAGTAATATGTATGGAAGATATTTTTTTAGCATGTTGCAAGTTACAGGAATGATTCAAAACTGCCGAACTCGGATATTTAAAAAGACAGTATTTACAGCATGCACATAAGCGTATGCATTTTGTATATATTTTATCAGGTGGTACAATTTGTAATTGAAATGATAACTGCAACAATTCTGTAGTAATTTTATGTAATGAATGATAACAGGGTAAAAAACATACAGTTACATAAAATAAATTCCGGAGCAATAAATGAAACTACCGATAAAGTTGCTGTGGAAGAGCCTTTGCAAATTCAATTAAATTATAGCACAGCCACCGGGCAAATGCTTAAAGATATTGCCGTAACTATGCGTACACCGGGCAATGATGCAGAACTGGGTGCAGGTTTTTTATTTACAGAAGGAATAATAAAAAGTTATGAAGAAATCAGCGAAATAAAACATGCACATGCTGATGAAAATCTTATCCATATAATTTTAAAGGAGAACGTAATGCCTGCCATGGTCAATGCTGCACGTAATTTTTATGCAACATCCAGTTGCGGTATTTGCGGCAAAGCAAGTATTGATGCGATACATACAGTTTCGCAATATGGCGAAGTAAAAAACAATAGTTCTATCAGGCCCCAAGTATTTTATTCATTGCAAAGCGGGTTAAAAAAACAACAAAAGGTTTTTGAAGATACAGGAGGTATACATGCCAGTGCATTATTTGATGCGGTTGGAAATTTTATGTTAGTGAGAGAAGATGTAGGCCGGCACAATGCACTGGATAAAGTAATTGGGGCCGCCATGCTTGCGAATCAGTTACCATTAAACAATTGCATTTTGTTATTAAGTGGTCGTGCAAGTTTTGAGTTGATACAAAAAGCAGTAATGGCAGGCATCAAAATAATTGCATCGGTAGGTGCACCATCCAGCCTGGCGGTGGAAATGGCAACCGAAAACGATGTAACTTTAATTGGGTTTTTAAAAGAAGACCGATTTAATATTTATAGCGGCAAAGAAAGAATTTCCTTATAATTTTTTTGCCGGCAATACGGTAATACGTTTAAATTTTTATTCCCTGCCTTCCCGGCTAACAAATAACAAAAAATGAAACTACGCATAAAAGGAAATTCATTGAGGATCAGACTTACAAAAACAGAAGTGAGCAAACTCGCCGAAACAGGTTACCTGGAAGAACAGACCATCTTTCCCGATAACCGGTTTGTATATGCATTGCAAAAAGCAGATGGTGCTGCGCTATCTGCAATATTCGAAAATAATAAAATAACAATGTTAATTCCTGCAACGTTTATTAAAAACTGGCCGGCTAATAGTATTGTAGGATTGGAAAACAATATCCAATTACCAAACAATGAATCTTTATTTCTGTTAATAGAAAAAGACTTTGTGTGCCTGGATGAAACTACGGAAGACCAAAGCGATAATTATCAAAACCCCAACAAAACCTGCTAAGTTGTGAGCGAAGAAAAAAATAATATACCATCGGCAGAAAACCCTGAAAAATTTACTGGCTTAACCCTGGGCCCTTTAAAAAAAGTGGCAGCCGGTGTACCTGCTGTTTTTAAAAGCATGCAATATATTTTTGGTGAGGCCGGCGTTTTGCGTGGATTAAAAGCACTTAACAAACTAAATACCAAGGATGGATTTGATTGTCCCAGTTGTGCCTGGCCCGACCCTGATGATGAACGCAGCGGCATTGCAGAATACTGTGAGAATGGTGCCAAAGCAGTAGGTGATGAAGCAACTGAAAAAGCGATTGGTGCTGATTTTTTTGCAGTTAATACCGTACATCAGCTTGCTCAATTATCCGATTATGAAATTGGCCGTAAAGGTCGTATTGCAGAGCCTATGCACCTTTCACCAGGTGCAACACATTATCAACCTATCTCCTGGGAGGATGCTTTTAAAAAGATAGCTGCTTCTTTAAATGCTTTGGCTTCGCCAGATGAGGCCATCTTTTACACATCGGGCCGCACCAGTAACGAAGCTGCTTTTTTGTACCAGCTTTTTGTAAGGGAATATGGCACCAACAATTTACCGGACTGCAGCAATATGTGTCATGAAAGCAGTGGTGTTGCCTTGGGCGAATCACTAGGCATTGGCAAAGGCTCGGTAAAGCTGCATGATTTTTATGAGGCTGAAGTAATTATGATACTGGGGCAAAACCCCGGCACCAATCATCCACGTATGTTAACTGCTTTACAAAAGGCAAAGGTAAATGGCGCAACCATTATTTCTGTAAATCCCCTGCCCGAAACCGGGTTAATGGGTTTTAATAATCCCCAAAAAATAAAAGGCGTTTTAGGTATTGACAGCACATTGACTGATTTTTTTCTGCCCATAAAAATAAACGGCGATATGGCCTTGTTGCAGGCAATAGAAATATTGTTATTACAAGAAGAAAAAAAAACTCCGGGGAAAGTATTCGATACTGATTTTATTAAAAACAATACCGAAGGTTTTGATGCTTTTGCAAATCACCTGCAGCAACAAGATATAATTGAATTGGCAAAAGATGCCGGTATTGATATGGCAGAGATAAAACAGGCTGCCAATATTTTAAAAGATAAAAGTAAAATAATTATTTGCTGGGCAATGGGCTTAACGCAACACAAGAATGCCGTTGATACTATTAAAGAAATTGTAAATCTGCTGTTGCTGAAAGGCAGCATTGGCAAGCCTGGCGCAGGCACATGCCCTGTACGTGGACACAGCAATGTACAAGGCGATCGCACGATGGGCATTTTTGAAAAGCCTTCTCAAAATTTATTAGATACCCTGCAAAATAATTTCAATTTCAATCCTCCACAAAAATATGGCTATGATGTGGTGGAAAGTATTAAAGCCATGCATGAAGAAAAAGCAAGTGTTTTCTTTGCGATGGGTGGTAATTTTTTATCGGCTACGCCGGATACAAATTATACGGCTGAAGCATTACGCAAATGCAGCTTTACTGTACACGTAAGTACTAAACTAAACCGCAGTCACCTGGTGCATGGCCGTGAAGCATTAATACTGCCATGCCTTGGCCGCAGCGATAAAGACATCGTTAATAACCAAACACAATTTGTAAGCTGCGAAAACTCCATGGGTGTAGTGCAACAATCAAAAGGAATTTTAAAACCGATAAGCGATACATTACTCAGCGAACCGGTTATTGTTTGCATGCTTGCCAAAGCCACTTTACCCAACAGCAAAATAAACTGGGATAAGTATCTGCAGCATTACGATAACATAAGAACAGATATTGAAAAAACGATACCTGGTTTTGAAAACTACAATGAACGTGTGCGAATACCGGCCGGTTTTTATTTACCAAACTGCAACCGCGATGGAAGTTTTGATACGGAAACAAAAAAAGCAAATTTCCATATTGCAAAATGGTCACCTACCATTTTAAATGAAGATGAGTTGATGATGATGACAATCCGTAGTCATGATCAGTTTAATACAACCATTTATGGCCTTGATGACCGGTACCGTGGTATTTACAATGAGCGTAGAGTGATTATGATGAACCAGGCCGATATGAATGCCAGGCAATTAAAAAAAGGCGATGTTGTTGATTTAATAAATAATGCAGATGGCAGAGAAAGAATAGCACATCAATTTCTTATAGTGCCCTATCCTATTCCCAAAGGCTGCACAGCTACTTATTTTCCGGAAACCAATGTGCTGGTTTCTATTAATGATGTAGCTGATAAAAGCAATACGCCTGTTTCCAAAGGGGTTGTGATCAAAATAAAAAAATCAATTCAGAAAAATTGAATCTTTGAGTGGCTATAATACAAAAAACCTTCTGCGAGGAAGGTTTTTTAGGATAAGTTCTCTTTCTGAAGACCATCATTAACGCTCATTAGTTTTCACAGGACACGTTGGATTAAAAGCAGGATATTGGATATTGGAATTCTTAACAACACAAAGATATTTTTGCAGGCAAATGAATTTTGTAATGCGTTATGTAAAGTTTATGTAGATTTTTTACGAAGCGCTCTATAATAAAAACGATAGAAAAACCGATATGATTTTATCCGGAAAATTTTACTGAGTTTATAAAAATTTAAAACCTTCTTTTCAGAAGGTTTTAAACAGTTACTTACTTAGGTTGAAGTTAATGCTGTGGTTTCATTGTTTTGCTAAGGGTACAAAATGGCTTAATGCATGGATATTGGATATTGAAATTCATTAACAGTACAAATGTAATATTGCTGCAAAAGTGGTTTTGTAATTGGTTAGCTTAAGTTTTTGTAGTTTTTTTACTATCGTACGCCGATACAACTTTATGATTGTTTAATGCTTATATCTTTCTATAACGCCTTGCCTTGGCTTAATTTTTCAACAGCCGCCTGTATAATTTTTTTTATCTCAGGGCTTGGCGCATCTGTCAACGCTTTGTTACCATATTCCAATGCTTTTTTAAAATCGCCTTTCGCAGCATACCCACGCATTAAGCCAGCACTTGTAGGCCATACACCATTAAATTTTTTGAAGTTCATTTCAAAAACCTCCATCGCTTCGGTAACTTTATTTTCGCCGAGTAATTGCCTGCCGTAATTGTGCAATTCCGTAACGGTTGCTTTATCAAGAGCTGCTTTCATTATCTTATCAGCTTCTTCTTTTTTATTCAGTTTATTAAGTAATCCTGCTTTTACCGACAGGTTTTTAAAATTATTTGCACCCCCTAAATTTGGATCAACAGCCGAATTTATCCAGGCCAAGGCTTCTTCGGTATTTACATTATTTTGTAAACACCAGGTTGCAGCCGCTTCCAGGCTTGGCGGATCAAAACCTGCGGCACCGCTCATTTGTGCATGTATGTAAGCCAATGTGGTAGCATTAAGATCAACTTCTACCTTAAAGGGAATACGCCAATGTTCCCACTCCAGCGCAACTTCAACACTGCTGTTTGTTTGCCTTGCAAAAGTATAATCAACCCTCTCTTTACTTTCTTTTATATCCTTTTGCTGAATAGTAGTAACCCGCATTACATCCATTGCACTGTTGTAAAAATAACTGCCCCATTCGTTTACATTTTTATTAAAGATGAGCACACAAGAATCGGGATATACTGCTATAAAAAATGCATACTTACCTGCTGCAAGTGGTTTACCATTAATCATTACATCGGTTGAAAAAGAAATATTGGTACACTCATCGGCACCGGCCCTCCAGGGCGAAGCAGTGCCTGAGCCAAAGCCAAGCACTTTAAAACCATACCAGGCAATATCGGTGCCCCATATTTTTCCTTCACGGCCTTTTACGCCAGGTGCATTCCAGTTAATATCAATATTAGTGGCACCAAGCAACCGGCCGGTTTTGCATTTGTAATTGGTGTTACCATCAGGAAGGCGCAACATTTGTGCAGTTATAATTGTGTTTGATAACAGGCATAAAAAAATAATAATTGTGTAAAAGAGGAAAGTCTTTTTCATAACAGCAATTTTAAGGTAGTGGTAAATGTTTTATTAAATGTAGATTGATTTTAGCGCTTTTACTTTCCGTTCATATAATTTTAAGCAACAAACTTATCATACAGCCTTTCTAAATTCAACTTATATTTGAAAGGTTTAACCAACAGGCCGATATGTTTACAAAAAGAGATGTAGCAGATTACTACAACGTTACTCAATTGCATTATGAAAACTGGTGGGGACTTAAAAAAAATCACTCACTCCATTACGGAATATGGGAACCGGGTATAAAAACAGCCGGCGAAGCAATTGCCAATACCAACCGCATCATGATGGAGTTGAGCGGCATTACAGCCCAGGATACTATACTTGATGCCGGATGCGGCGTTGGCGGTGCCGCTATTTATTTAAGCAGTACTAAAAATGCACATGTAACCGGTATCACCCTCAGCGAAAAACAGCTTGCCTTTGCAAACAACCTGGCCAAAGAAAAAAAACTTACTCATAAAGTTTCTTTTCAATTGATGGATTATACCCAAACCAGTTTTTCTGATGAAAGTTTTGATGTAGTGTGGGCATGTGAGAGTATGACCCATGCGGCAAACAAGGAAGCTTTTATTAAGGAAGCCTACCGGCTTTTAAAAAAAGGAGGCAGACTGATTGTTTGTGATTTTTTTCTGAAAGCAGATGATCAGCTGGATAAAAAATTATGGATAAAAAAATGGATGGATACCTGGTTTGTTGATGACATTGTATCGGGCAAGCTTTTTACTGAGCAACTTAAAAGGCATGGATTTACAGTAAAACAAACAGTTGACTATTCCTCTCAGATTTATAAAACTGCAAAAAAACTATATTATGCATCGTTGCTTGGGGCTGTTCCTGCTGAGTTGTATAATCTTTTCAATCCCGGCGTATCTAAATATTCAAAAAATCACTACAAGTGTGGTTATTATCAATATAAAGCTTTAAAGGCAGATTTGTGGCGTTACCAGATTGTGTTGGCGGAAAAATGACGGGTGTAAATAAATTGCGGTTTTAAAATAATATTTCTACTTTACAGTTACATCTTATTAACAGGCTTTCATCCCCTTTTAAAAAATAACCATGTCTCAAACTGCAAACATCACAATTTACTTACAAGCTGTTGGCGGCCATTTTTTGGGTGCCAATGCTTTTGATGGGGCAAATATCAAAGTAAAACTCAGTTACAGCGGCGGTATTGTGGATATGCCTTATATAGTTACTCCGCACTTTACAAATGATGGAAATGTTTCGCCTATTTTTACAGATGGGGCCAGTTCATTTATGCCCATCATTACTGCAGCACAACCGGCCCCTGCTGCACAGGTTACTGCCGTAAATTTTTTATGGCCCGATTTTGCAACCATCGCCGCAAGGGCAACAATTGATTTACCATCATTGGTTGAATTTGCTGATATAGATGTGAGTATTCCTACCACTTTGGGCAAACCGTTTTTGTTGAAACAACAGATCATACTCAACCCAACTCAACCAAATTACCAGGTAATAATACCAATTGCAGGTTTATATCTTTCGCTTGCCAGTGTAACGGGCAGCATTGCAGTGTATGTAAAAATGATGTGTGGATGTGCGGTTACCATGGGCCCACCAGCTTCACTTTGGCCTGCAAACGATTTTACTGTGTATGCAAGCGTGCTGGATGTAGCGGGGGCTACAACTCCTTATCTTTTAAGCTATACTCCTGATCAGCCAGCTAATTCACAATTTAGTGCTCCATTGCTGAACAACCAAGCCCAGATATCATCCGTAACTTTTACGGCATTTCAAAAAAGCACCGGTAATTATGGTGTATTTGTATGGACAGCATAGTTACCGGCACTTATTTTTATTTTATTACAGTTTAATAACACTGTTGGTGCCACCATATTCATTCACCAGTTCTTCATCGGCTTCAGTATCATTAACCCATTCGGTTTTATTTACTAAATATTTAAACTGGTGTTGAGAATCTTTAGGTAAAGATATTTCGGTAGAAAAAGTACCGTCTTTTTTCTTTTTAAGGATGATTGCATTTTCCCAATCGCTGTTAAGGCCTAAAACTTCTACTGTTTCTGCATTTTCCGGCGCAAAGCTGAATTTAACCTTACAGTAATCTTTTGTTTTAAAATACGTTTTCTGAATCATTTTAATTTTTGTTTGGTTATAAAACGGTTGTTCCGGTAAAGTGCTTACCGGTTCATACAGCAAAATAAATCGTTAATGAAATAGCTTGCGGTGAAACCCGCCGCTACTCTTAATACACATTTTAGTAAAAGGTAACCCAAGCTGGCAATTAACACCGGTTACAGAACTTATGCCTTTACTTCAAAATTTTAAAAGAAAATGTTTGTAAATATAAAAAAATCAGGCTGCAACCCTTTGCAGAATTACTTTACAGGTTATAGAAGAAGTAACTTTAACCATGTGCTTTTTATGAAGGGGAATGGCAAAATAATCGCCGGCAACCAATTGGTTTATTTCATCTTCTACAATAATGTCGCAAGTGCCTTCTACAATTAAGAAACGTTCGTATTCATTATCATGCACTTCGTGTGGTGCGTAATCTTTAAGCCATACAATAGCGGTGATGGCTTCAGGTGTATATCCAATAATTTTTGCAAACACATCTTCCTCATCAGTAGAAACCATATCGGGCCTGTTTAACCATTGGTTATAATCTGTTATGGAAGCAGTTTCAGATAACATGGGGGGCGCTGCAGGCGGTTCGCCGTTTTTCATGCGTTCTGTATAATCAATAGTGGCCATTAAAAATGGCTTTATTACCGCATTTGGTTGCAGTTTATATGCATCTGCATAAGCCTCTGTTGATTGCTGTATGATTTCAATTTCAGCCTGTATTTCAAAATGCTCCACAGCAAGCTTCTCTACCTCCACACGTTCTTCTGCAGAGGCAATGCCCATAACGTAGAGCTCTAAAATACCAGTACCAATATATTCATCAACATTAAACATCTATTTATTTTCTCCCCTAATTTTGTATGTAAAGAGATCTACAGTTCCCAAAAATAAAGCATTTCCAAAGTATGTAGCGGTTTATTTGCGAAACTTTTTTAACAAGCCTGGCTTTTATAAGAAAGAGCAACCACAGAGGTTGCCCTTTCAGCCAAAATTAACGATAAAAAACTAAAATTATTTTTTAGGCATCAATACCGCATCAATTACATAGGTAACACCGTTGCTTGATATAACATCTGCAATGGTAATGTTAGCCATACCGCCTTTTGCATCATGCACCATCCATTTGTTGTCTTTGTAATTAATAGTAAGTTCTTCGCCTTGTACGGTCTTTAATTTCTGACCATCTTTTAAATCAGTTGACTTTAAACCACCAGCTACCACATGGTAAGTAAGAATTTTTGCAAGTGTTGCTTTATTCTCTGGTTTTAATAAATTATCAACTGTACCAGCTGGTAATTTTGCAAATGCTTCGTTGGTTGGAGCAAATACAGTGAAGGGGCCTGCGCCTTTTAAAGTCTCTACCAATGATGCAGCTTTAACAGCAGCAACCAATGTTGTATGATCAGCTGAACCGGCAGCATTATCAACAATGTCTTTTGAGGGTACCATATTGGCACCGCCTACCATAACACCTTTTTCTTCCATAGGTTTAGCGGGTTCCATAACAGCAGTAGTAGTGTCTGTTTTAACCTCGTCGGTTTTGGTTTTAGTTTCGTTACAAGCTACAAAAGTTACTGTTGTTAAAGCTCCTGCCATCAACAGAGAAAAAAGATTCTTTTTCATAAAAGTTATTTTTTAAGTTAAAATATGCTCTAAATACGCAATTATGTTATTTATGGATTTATTAATGCAGTTTATTTATACAGATTTTTTAAAACAGCACAACCATTGCAATTTTAAAAGGAAATGCTGAAGCCCCATTTAAATGCCCAGTTATCAGCATTTTTAGGCAGGGCATAATATCCGTAGCGGTAAAAAATACCACCGCCGATACCGATGTAAGCAAATGAAAACAGGCTGCGGCGGTAAATGTTTTTTATCATCAATCCGGTTTCGAACAAACCCTTTTCAGGAACCTTATAATCGAGTAATTTATGCGATGGAGCATTGCTGAGCGTACCATAACTTATGGCCTGCACCAGGTAAATTTCGGGGCGGAAGGAAATGTTTTTTGGTTTAAATAGAAGATTGCCAAAATTATGTTCTACAAATAAACTGGCGGTGCTGCTGGCTGCAAATTCATATAGACCTACAGTTTGAAAATGACCTGGCACATAAGCACTTACTTTACCAGCTTTTGTAGCTCTTCCATTAAATAAATATGAGTATGGCACATCGCCCCAAACCTGTCCGGCTTCTATACGAAAAGATGTGGTACCCAATTTTTTAAACAGAAAACTATGGTTAAAACGAATGGCCAGTCTTGTATAATCCAGATCCCCATTAAAAACATTTTTTAGCCCTTTCGAAATTTGAACCAGCAATTCTGTTGCTGCAGGTTTAGTGCGAAGCTTGGCCCGGCCCATCCTGGTAAAGCTTTCGCCTTTGGTAAGCCGGAAACCTATGCCCAGTTCTGTGTTTTTAAAACTGCGTAAACTACTGCCGTTACTTTCAAATTCATAATCATACTTTGCGGGGTTACGGGTTTCGTTTAGCATCCACATATCGGTTTGTATAGATGGAATTATCTTGGTGCTGAAATTGATTTTAAACTGCTCAACGCTATCAAAACGAGATCGCTGAAAATTGCGAAGCGATTGGTTTGAAAAAACTGAACCGTTGCGTACAAAATAATCAACATTGCCCGGCTCAGTAATATCACGACTGTAATCAAACCTCAAAGTTGTGTTTGTTCTTTGCTGCAGATTTAACTGCAGATTGCCGCCATACTTAAAAGCTTTATCCCGCAAACCATAACCGGCAAATCCGCCAACAGAAAACCATTTACTGAATAACGGATTTGTTTGTAACCCTGCTCCAATTCTAAAGCTTTCGTATTTATTAATGCCCGAAAAAATGTACTTGAAAGGTATATCAACTTTACCTATGGGAATACCTTCGATTGAAAGAATCTGAAAAGCCTTGTTTACCTTCTCAATCATGTTCTTATACTTTGCAGGAAGCAATTCGTAGGTTTCGTAAGTTATTTTTCCTTTATCATTTAAGGAATCTGTTCGCATTCTGCGCCAAGTTGTATCGGCTCTTTTACCCGCCAGTGGCTGATATTCCAATTTCACATCCGAAAAATCAGCCTTGGTAAATGTGTTACTAAAATCTACATTGGTGATATAACTACGGCAATCCCAAAAAAGTAAAACAGAATCTGTACGCAGATCTTTTTGTGAAAGGGTGCTGTTTAATTGCTGCGGAAACCATTTGCCTTTTACCCGTTCGTATTTTTGCTGCAGCCTGAAAGTGAATATCATTCCCTTTTCATCTGCCGGCGAAACAATAATATTTTCAATGGCATAACCATCGGAGTTAACGTAAAGTAATCCCTTCAAACCTTTAAAGTTTTTACCAGCTTTGGGTTCAAAACTGATGATGTAAGTTGTATCTTTTTCGTGTGGTATGCGTTCCTTCAGTCTGAATTTATACATGTTGATGCTGCCTTCAATTACCGGACTCACAAAACTTACATTGTTCATCACCAGGTAATCTTTATAAAACCCAAAGGGTTGAAAATCGGAAGTGGTTACGCCGAAGGTTGCATTTTTTAAACCAGAAAATTTGGTTGCCAGAACGGTCTCCTTTGTTTGCCCCGGAAATTTATAAATGCGTTCGGTATAAGATTCTGTAAGCATCAGGTAATTTTCTTTAAACCTTTTACCCAACTGGCTTCCAAGGCTTTTACCCGATGTATCTTTTGCAGCTTTTACCACTTTGTTCATCTGGGTATTTAACTGCTCCATCTGTGGAACAGTATTCTTTTGTTTGGAAGTATCTTTCTTGTTTCCGTTGCCGTTCCAAAAGCGATCGCCACCGGCCAAAGCAGCAATGGTGTAAGCATTGTATTTAAAAGTTGGTTGCTGCTCGGGGTCGTTATTTTTTTTATTGCGCTGTAATAATTTAATAATCCGGTGTGCAGGATTTTCGTTGGTAGAAATCACTACACTTTCAAGTTGCCCATCTGATGGCTCAATAAATATTGAAACAGGTTCTTTTGTTTTTTCAATCAGGAATTCTTTTTGCTTGTAACCGATATAGCTGATTAGTAAAACAGCATTGGCAGGTAATTTACTGAAGTTGAAATGACCATCAATATCTGTAACTGTTCCATTGGTAGTTCCTTTAAGTGTAACACTCACAAATGCAAGTGGAGCTTTTGTGCTGGCATCATAAATCGTTGCGGTAAAGGCCGTATTTTGAGCAAATATAAGTGATGGAAGCAATAAGGCATGTATAAGAAAAAACAGCTTCCGGAGCATCATGAATTAATTAACAGGTCAGTAATAAGGTTATCAAACTAACGAGATTTAGCCTGTGGCAGATTTTATTGCATTGATATCCATTTTAAACAAACAGGTTTACCAACTTCAATATTATTATGGGTATCGGTTAACAGGCCGGTTTCTTTATCAATTTTAAACACAACAATATTATCGCTGTTTTGGTTGGCTACCAGTAAAAAATTACCGGTAGGGTCAAAATTAAAATTGCGGGGCGTTTTACCCAATGTAGATTGATGTGCGATAAGTGAAAGCTTTCCGTTTTTTTGATTGATGCTGAAAATAGCGATGGTATTGGCTTCTGCCCGGTTGGATGCATACAAAAATTTCCCATCGGGCGATACATGTATATCAGCACTGCCTGCAAAACTGGTATCGGCCGTTGGCATTGTACTTATACGTTGTTTAAATTTCAGTTTCCCGTTTTTATATTTATAAGTGACGACAGTACCGCTTAGTTCTTCTATCAGGTATGCAAATTTACTGGTGGAATCGAAACAAATATGCCTTGGTCCTGCACCAGCCTCCGATGCTGCAAATGGTTGTTTGGCTGTTGTAAGCTTTCCTGTATTTTCATCAAAAGCATAAATCATAACCTTATCAATCCCCAGATCGGGAACAAACAAAAATTTATTATCAGGCGAAAAAAAAGTGCAATGTACATGTGGAGATGATTGTCTTGCTTTATTAGGGCCGGCACCTTCATGCTTTATTATTGTGGTGGCCGCTCCCAAATTGCCATTTGCTTCAACAGGTAATATTGATAAGCTGCCGCTGGTATAATTACCGGCCACAACCCATTTACCCGTTTTATCTACACTTACATAACAAGGATGATCACCGCCGGTAGGCTGGCGGTTTAAAAAGCCAAGTGCACCGGTTTTTTTGTTAAAAGAAAAAGCAGATATCGCTCCACCTTTACCACTATTTGCAGCGTCTTCTTCTACCGAATAAACAAATTGTTCATTGGGCGATACCGACACAAAAGAGGGATTAGAAATTTTTACTTGGCTTACCTCTTTAAATGATCCATCGTTGCTGTTGAAGCTGAACACATAGATACCTTCACTTTTGCCGGAAGTGTAAGTGCCTGTTATTAAGTAAGATTGCTGTTGCGCTTTTGCAAACAAACAACATAAAAAAACAGTTATTGATAATACAATTTTTTGTTTCATGTTTGTAATATACTAAAGGATGGTAAGATTACAATACGGCTGTTTTGTAACTTTACCACAACACAAAAAGATGCAATAAAAAATATGACAATAACAGCATTAAAAGAGACCATTGAAAAAATTGAAGGGCAGTTTAAAAATGCAGATGCACTTGATTCAAGAGCAATATCAAACATGCGCAAAGAACTTTTTGAAAATTTTAAACTTACCAGTTTTACAAACAGCCAGGAGCGGCAGGAAAACTGGAACCAATTGCAACTTTTGATGGATGCTTTAAAAGATAAACAGGTTTTACTTGATAGAGAAAGTGAAAAATTTGCTGCAGAAGCCGAGACACAGATAGATAAAATAAAAGAAGTTTTGGGAGCTGAAGGAACTGCATCTACTAAAGAAGAAATAGAAGAAATTAAAAAGCAGGCATCTCAAACGGCTGAATTCATCAGGCAAAGCAACTGGCCTAGTAAAGAACGAAGAACTGCCGCCTGGGACAGGTTTAAAGAATACCGAGAAATATTAAGATCGAAAGAGGATGTTTATTACAACCAGCTTCGTGAGGATAGGACAAGACTCACTGAACAATCATCTTCTATTACACAGGCTGTATTGTACGCTGTAAGGGCTTGTCATCCGGATGCAGCAGAAGAAAAACTTTTAGATATTGGGGTTACAATTGCAGCACTTAAAAAAGACACATTAAATAATGTGGAAGCAGAGGAACTGCCACAAAGTGCTATGAACAGTGAAGAAAACAAAACTAAAAATCCGCTTAAAACAAAATCAGAAGGCCTGAGAGACCTGCGGAAATTTGTAATTGAAAACAGGGATGGCATAACACGTGAAGACAAACACCAGCTTTTTGCGGCCATTGATGAAGTGCAGATTGACCTGGACAAAGCATGGACCTTACACAAAGAAGAACTGCAGCAAAAAAGAAACGAATGGGAAGAGAGACAGCAGCAAAATGAAGTAAAGCACACCGAATGGAAACAGAAGCAAAACGATTTTTTAGCCAAGCTGGAAGATAGGCTGGTAAAGCAATACGCCTTTAAAGAAAAGCTGGGCGTTGTATATCAAAAACAAAATTCGTTTTGGGAACGGCTGGAAAAAAGAATTATAAATCAGCATGATTACATAAAACAATTGCAAGGGCAATTGAATGATCTGGAAGATAAATATGCCATAACAACTGATAGTAAATACAGGGAAAAAATATCTGAATGGATAAAAGGAAAATACGATAAAATTGAAGCAGTAGAAACTGATATTAAAGACATGGAAGAAAAAATATCCGATGCAAAAAAAAATATTGAAGATCTGCCTGGTCGTATTGCTGATGTAGAAAAAAGCATTACAGAAATACAGCAAAAAATAACTGAAGTAAAGCAGAATCTGCAGCTATAATACAAGAAGCATTTATAAATTGACACTATGCCATAAAGTGTGTAAGTTAATACCACTACTAAAACTATTCATTCATTCTTTACCTAAAACAAAAATCCCTTCGAAATTACTCGAAGGGATTTTCTTATATTTTCAAGAAACTATTAATAGTTACTTAAAGTCATTTCTACTCTTCTGTTTTGTGCACGTCCTTTAGCTGTTTTGTTATCAGCAACTGGTTTGGTTTCGCCATAACCTGTAGATGATAAACGGTTTTCAGCAATACCTTTGCCAACTAAGTAAGCTTTTACTGAAGCTGCTCTTCTGTTAGAAAGGTCAAGATTATACTCATCTTTACCCTGATCATCTGTATGACCATCAATCTGAATTTTGTAAGATGGATTTTGGTTTAATATACCAACAACAACATCCAAACGCTTGTTAGATTGAACTAACAATTTATCGCTGGCAGTTGCAAAGAATACATTCTTAGCAGCTATATTAACAATTTCTCTTACTTTCTCGTCGATAATTGGACAACCAAAGTTAGAAGCAGGACCTTTTTCATTGATACATTTATCTTCTTCATCATTTACACCATCTCCATCAGTATCAGGAATAGGACAACCCTGGTAACGTGCAACACCTGGTACATCCGGACATTTATCAACTTCGTCATTGATGCCATCTTTATCTCTGTCAGGAATAGGACAACCTTGATAACGTGCTAAACCTGGTACATCAGGACATTTGTCTTCAGCATCCGTAATTCCATCTCCATCTCTATCTGGGCAACCTTGCAAAGAAGCAAGACCAGCAACATCAGGGCATTTGTCATCAACATCCAAAACGCCATCGCCATCACGGTCAGCTGGAGGAATAACAACAGGTGGTGGTGGGGGTGGAACAACTTTTGGCTTTTCTTTTCCAATGTTTTGGGCTATGCCAAAAGAATAGAAAAGGTTATCACCTACAGCTGTTTTCTTAGTTATATCCCATCTGTACTGAGCTTGAAGTATAAGATAAGTAACGCTGTTAAAATTTACCTGAACACCCAGGCCAGCTGGTACATAAGCACCAAATTTATCTGTATATAATCCTCCGCCAATACCTGCAGTTAAGAAGGGATTAATCAATGCTCCGTCAGGAAAAGCCCGCAAATTAAGTGTTGGCTCCAATTCAATACCAATTTCAGTTTTATTTGTATTACCGCTGCGTATTGCACGATAATCACGGAAACTTGCATTTGCTTTTACTGCAACATCTAATCTTGAAGTAAGTCCTTTCCAGTACGACAAAGAAAATCCTTTAGTCATATTTCTGAAAGTGCTGTAAACTTTTCCTGTAATAGGGTCTTTAATACCTAAAGGAGCATTAAAATCCTGTAAGTTAAAATGTAAACCGAATAGTGGCCCCTTTTTATCTCCGGCTCCCATCTTTTTAGATTTTTGAGCAAAAGCACTTGTGGCTAAAAGGGATAATGCCAGAATTAGTGTTAGTTTTTGTTTCATAAACTTTAATTTTATTAAAATTTTTTTTTCTGAGTTATGTGCAAATATAATGTTAAATTAATGGAAAGGCAAAATTTGTAACTATTTTTATTATTTCCTCTAAAATAGTTAAAATCAAACCTTTACCAATTTCCATTTACCCTTCCTGAATATTATAATGCTTACAATTGCTAAAACTGTTTCTGCCACTCCAATTGCGATATAAACACCCGTTGGCCCCATTTTAAAAAATTTTGCCAAAGCCCAAGCCAATGGTATTTGCAACAGCCAAAAAACAAAAAGGTTAATATATGAGGGTGTTCGGGTATCTCCTGCCCCGTTAAAGGCCTGGCTTATTATCATACCATAAGCAAAAAAAACATATCCAATTGCCAATATATGCAGGCATTCGGTTCCGGCAATAATTGCTGCTTTATCGCTGGTAAAAAAGCGCATCAGGTTTGCGCCAAATACAAAAAATACAACTGCTACTATTGCAAAAAAACAAAAAGCGATAAAAGCCGTTCTCCAAACAGATTTTTCGGCTCTTTCAGGTTGATTGGCGCCCAGGTTTTGACCCACCAATGTTGCAGCAGCATTAGCAAGCCCCCAGGCGGGTAAAATAGTAAAAATGCATATCCTGATTGCAGTTCCATAACCCGAAACAGCAGCCGTGCCCGAGTCTGCAATAATTCTTGCTAAAAATATCCAGCTACAGCTGCCAATGATGAATTGAAACATGCCACCCGCCGAAGTTTTAAGTATTGTACGCATTAAACCAAGCTTTACTTTAAATTGCTTAGCAGCAAGTTTGATTAATGATTTACCATTGAATAAATAATAGAACTGAAGCAACACAGCAATTGAACGCCCAGTGGTTGTTGCCACGGCTGCACCTACCACACCCATTTTTGGAAAAGGTCCGATACCCAATATCAGCAAAGGATCCAGCACAATATTGATTGCATTGGCTACCAGTAAAACACGCATGGCAACAGCTGCATTGCCTGCTCCACGAAAAATGGCATTGTTTATAAAAAGCAACATGATGACCAAGTTACCCGTTAACATAATTTGGGTAAATCGATAATTTTCCTCCGCAACCTGTGCACTGGCACCCATCATGCTTAAAATTTCTTTTGGATAAACAAAACCGATAAGGCTTACAATTAAAGACAAAAAGAAACCCAACAAAATAGATTGTACTGCAATTTCTGAAGCATCTTTAAATTTTTTTTCGCCTGCACGCCTTGCTACCAGTGCCGTTACGCCAATTGAAAGCCCCCAGGCAACAGCATATAAAATACTTAGCGAAGCTTCGGTTAAAACAACTGTAGAGGAGGCTTCCACACCCACTTTGTTAACAAAATAAATATCAACTACTGCAAACAGCGACTCAAGCAGCATTTCCAGTATCATGGGTATGGCCAGTAAAAAAATGGCCCGGTTAATACTACCTGTTGTAAAATCTTTGGTATCGCCTTTTACAGCCTGAATAAATAATTTAAAAAAAGAAAAAAATTTTAGTGTTGAGTTTGCCATGATTATAAAAAATGAGAATTAAGAAATAGATAAAACACAATGCAGGTTTGCATTGTAATATTTGCGAACTAAGGAAACAAAAGTTTTCCTTAAATGATAAAATAATTCATGGCGATAAATTGTAGAGGATAAAAGTAAGGGTTTTATTTTTTTCTGGATTGAAAATCAGTTAAATAAAAAAAAGCCGATAACGGCTTTTTTTGTGATCTGGATTGGATTCGAACCAATGACCCTCAGCTTAGAAGGCTGATGCTCTATCCAGCTGAGCTACCAGACCAATTATTTTTTTTGCAGCCGCAAAGCTAAGAAAATTTTACTTTGCATGTAAACTTAATTGTAAATGGATGTAAAAATGGAGTCTTCATGGAAAGAAGTGTTGAAAAATGAATTCACAAAACCTTACTTTCAGCAGATTGTTACTTTTTTAAAAACAGAAAAGTCTGCCGGCAAAATTATTTACCCGCCGGGGCCGTTAATATTTAATGCATTTAATCAAACGCCTTTTACAAAACTTAAAGTGGTAATACTTGGGCAAGATCCTTATCATGGCGAGGGGCAGGCACACGGCTTAAGTTTCTCTGTTCAAAATGGTATCAAACCACCACCATCTCTGGTTAATATTTTTAAAGAGATACAAAACGATATTGGCCTTGCCATGCCGGTTGGATATGGCAACCTTACCCGTTGGGCAGAGCAGGGCGTACTGCTGCTGAATGCTGCACTAACAGTAAGAGCCAACGAACCTTTCAGCCATGCAAAATTTGGCTGGGCCGAATTTACGGATGCGGTAATTCAAAAAATATCCGACGAAAAAAAAGGCATTGTATTTTTACTTTGGGGTAAGTTTGCACAGGATAAGCAAATGCTGATTGATGAAACAAAACACTTTGTTTTAAAAGCAGCACATCCCTCGCCACTCTCGGCCCATGCAGGTTTTGTGGGTTGTAAACATTTTTCAAAAACAAATGAACTATTAACAAAACAGGGTATTGAACCGATAGACTGGAAATTATTAACACCGTAAACCCCTTGACTCCCTGTAGGGGGAATGAGAAGATTATGAAGGAAATTATATCAGCTAATCATTAGATAATTTTAAAAATGGTTGAACAGTTAAATAATAAAAGTGCTAAAGCCCCTTCAGGGGTTGGAGTTTCAATTTTAGGAAGAATATGGGCCTTGTGGGGATTGATAACTTTTCTGCTTACTTTTTTAATTATTTTTCTGCCATCTATGTTATCGCATTTGATGGAGGAAGTAAAGGGGCAGAAATATTTTATTGCTGTATCAAAAATATGGATGGAGGTATGGCTTTTTTTAATTGGCTGCCCGGTAAAAGTAACCGGTAGCGAAAACTTTAAACCAGGAAAGGCTTACATCGTTGTTTATAATCACAATGCATTGCTGGATGTGCCACTCTCTGCACCTTTTGTGCCGGGTGCCAATAAAACTATTGCAAAAGCATCGTTTGCAAAAATCCCCATATTTGGTTCATTTTATTCAAGAGGTTCTGTTTTAGTTGATCGGCAAAATGAAAAAAGCCGTAGTAAAAGTTTTGATGCCATGAAAAAAGTATTGGCCAAAGGAATGCATATATGTATTTATCCCGAAGGCACCAGAAACCGCACAACAGCACCTATAAAACCTTTTTACGACGGTGCTTTTAAACTTGCGGCAGTTACAAAAAACGATATCATCCCCTGCGTAATTACAGGCACAAAAAAAGCGATGCCCATCAATAAAAAATTCTTCCTGTTACCGGTTAAATTAAAAATGCAGTTTTTACCTGCAGAAACTTCATCAGATAAAACAGTTACAGAATTAAAAGACAAAGTACATGCTGCTATGACAAAGGTTTATGTGGAAGGAGTTTAAAGGATGAGGTTGAGCTTGAAGTTAAAACATTCACAAACTAAACTTCAATTCTTATAAATTCCTGAAACAATTACAACCCATAAAAATACCTGGTTCTGTTCACTTTCAAATCTCTCAGCAAACCAGATTTGGGGCTGATATTGATGCTGAATGAACGATTAAGTTTAGAATATTGCATGCTGATGCCCATTTGCCAGCAATGCATTTCTCTTGAAAGATTCATGCTGATTATACCCAATTCTTTCAACGAAATATTATAAGAGCCATTTAAACCTATCTGCCATTTTGATGTAAGATTTAGCGTGCCAGACCAGGTTACGTTTTGTGTAAACGATTTTTTATATCCCGTGCCAAAACCATTCGGAACCCGGTTATAATTTAATGCATATTGTATACTAATGCTCCAGGGAATATTAAAATTCGCAAACTCTGCAGGGTTGCTTCTTATATAGGCGGCCTCTTGCTGGTACTCATTTAACGGCATGCCCGAAATAGGGTTAAGCTGGTTGTTTTGCTGCAGGTTATTTAATGGCAGCACTTCTTTTTTATCTCCTCCTTTAAACTGCGTTTGAAGCGAAATATTTGCACTGGTGAGTTTGCCCAATGCAATTTTTTGTTTCCAGGCATATTTATCAACAAATTCGCCCACATTGTTTGTTGCATAAGGCACAACCACAGCACCTGCTGATATACTTATCTTTTCAAAAAGATTAGTACGCATATTTATATTAAATGGACTCAGTTTAAAAGAATCAATTAAAAAATTATAACCGCTGTTGATACTTAAGCCATCTATAAGAGTTATTTTTTTAACAGCATCGGCACTGGTATCTTTTCTGTTACGTACTTTCATCTGCAGGTTATTATCAAGTCCAAAACTTAATCCACCAAACTTACCTTCGCCAAAAGCACCAAAAACACTGCGTTCGTAAAAAGAATATCTGCCTGCATGTCCAAGTGTATCAATTTGCGTTGAGTAAAAATTTCTGCGGTTCATATCCGGCTTATAATTAGCCGAAAGTGTTGGTCTTATCTCGTGCCTAATTGCTTGTACCTTACTATTATTTTTAAAAGTGTACATGCCGAAAATACGTGTAGAAATTCCCAATCCAAAATTCATTTCACGTGCTGTGTAAAAACCTTTATTTATAATTGTGTCTAATTTTTTTGTGTTTCCGTTCCAGTTTCGTACTAGTTTTTCCTGGTACCATCTTTCTACATAACTAACACTGGGTGCTATTTGAAAAGCTCCTACCTGCGGCAATGATAAAGTGATTGGAATATTATGGTTGGCTCCCCATTGATAATTTTTTGCAAACTCGCCAAAGAAATTTCCCAGTGTATCATAAAAATTAGAAAGGCTACGCACATTGGTATTTAAAGCAATGCCGAGGTTCTCGTACCATTTATAAGCACCTATAACTTCTTTACGCCTTAAGGGGTATAATGTGTTTACATTAAAACCAATATCGGGTAAATTTATATTCCATGCTTTGGTATTGGTGTTCTGGTTATGGTTGGCACTTACGTTTAAATTAAAAGGTTTATTCTTCCAAATTTTTGAATAGGTAATAGAAGAGTTTAACTGGTTTTGAAAATTCCGTTGTGCATTGTTTGGTATGGCAGATGTATACCCACTGCTGCCCACATTTACATTGGCGCTAAAACTTACGCCAGGCCTTGCTTTTGTGTCGGAGTTGTGTGTCCAGGTAAGATTATAATTTCGGGAGCCGGCTTTATCCAGATCCCTGGTGCGTATTACATTTAGCGCCATATTACCCTGGTATTTGTAACGCTTATAATAGCGTGGCCGCAAACTGGCCGTCCAACCGCCGTAAGAGTAAATTGTTCCCTGCAATATCACATCCCATTTTTCGCCCA
>JANMBZ010000155.1:0-17740 GCA_031360765.1 Chitinophagaceae bacterium | reverse complement strand
ATGGTGTATTCATCTTTTGAACCATCGTTTACAATAATTATTTCGTATAAACTTTTATCAGCAATTTTTTCAACGCTATCAATGGCTTCACGAATGTATTGGCCGTGATTGTAACAAGGGATAATTATAGATACTCTTGGATTCATCTCTTTTAAACGTTTAATGGCTTACGGCCAATTACTACATAGTTCATCGTATTTACCGGATTATAATCATTTTTATCAAGCCAGGAAAAAAATGCATTTACCAACCAATATATGCGGAGCTTAAAAAATAAAAGCCGTGAAAACCGGATAAATAAATTTTTGCTTTTGCTATACCGGAAAGAATGAATAATTGTTTGACCGGTAACCGACCATGTGCCGCCATTAGATTTAATCTCCACCATTTCAAATCCTGCTTTTTCTAAAACATATTTAAACCCGTATTTTGTAAATCTAAAAAAATCGTACGGCTCTTCGTGCAGGTGCCAGTACATGGGGCCCGATACAATAAAATTGCAGCCGGGTTTTAACAACCGAAAAGCTTCATTCACCAAACCCTGGTGATCTTCTACATGTTCAATGGTTTGTGTACTGAAAGCGGTATCAAAAGAATTATCGGGCAGCGGTATATTATTAGCAGGGCATAATACATCAACTTTTTGCAGGCTCGATTGCATAATATCACAACCAACATATTCATCAGTAATTCCCTGAAATATTGTTTCATAGGGTTTATTACCACAACCAATATCAATCACCCTTCCATGCGAATATTCTTTTATTGATGATTCCAGGTCACGTATCAAAGGAGTATAAACTAAGTAGTTAAAATCCGACTTAGTGATTTTTTTATAGTCCTCAAATCTTGAACCGTTTTCAATCCTCATTGCTTCGTTACTTTTTTTTGTTGAAAAAATTGCTTGCGAAATAACGCATAGCAGTATAAGGATTCTTTAAAACTCTTTTACTATAAGCCGCATCTCTTACTCTCGATCTGTAAATTTCCGGATGAACCAGCGGAAGTATTTTTTTTGTATTGCTGGTAATTGCCGGGTGTTTATCTCTTACGCTATCGTTTACAAAAAATAAAATGTTCTGCCGGTACCAGGGAGAAACTTTATCGTTGTTCCAGATAAGTTCTCTTAAACAATCGTAGGGTTTAAAATTATGCTTTGCGAATTTTTCTATCCAGTAATCGGGGTATTGTTCGTTATAGTGCAGTGTTCCATCCTGGCCCGGTATGGCCGCAGAAAAAACAATCACATCGCCCAGGTTACAAAGTGAAACAATAAATTTTTCAGCATTCTCAGGCTTTATATGTTCGGCAACTTCAAGTGATGTAACCAGGTCAAATCTTCTGTCTGTGTTGAAACCGTTATCTAAGTTGGCCGATACAAAATTATTTTTATCAATGATGAGATCTTTAGCATTAACATAACTTCCATCAACGCCCAAAAAATCTGTTACCCCCAACTCCTTCCAGTTATACAACCAGTTACCGGCGCCACATCCAATATCAATAACCGATGCAGGTTTTATAAATTCCAAAATAACTGGAATAACTTCCTTTGCAGAGTTGAAAGAATCATCTGAATGAAAACCAAAAAAATTATCCTCGTAAGTTTTAGGTGTCATAACATTTTAAAATTAACTGGTCCAGTTAACATCTTCAATATACTGGCAAACATTATTTTGCCAACCCCATTCAGGTGCTTTTTTATCTAACATGGCTACTTCAAAAGGGCAGCAATCAAATTGCTGAAATTTAGTTTTGGTAACTGTTTCAGCAAGATGCACTCTTACAAAATAATTACCCTGGTAAAGTCTTAATTTATCAAAGTTGATGGTAAAATTGTGTGTTCCCTTTTTTCTCGGCCCCTTGTCTGCCTCATCAAAAAACCAGTTGTAGATGATCGGTTGATTAAGGTGATTAAATATCTGAAGAGACAATGCGAAGCCGGAAACATCATATGGCAACTGTGCTTCAAAATTCACCATCAAAGGTTTTTCATTGCCCTGCAACACGCCACCTTCTGATGTAACCACTTCTACTTTTGTAATACATGGTTTGCCTTCAATAGCATCCTGATGATGAATATTTGTTTGGGTGAAATTGGATGAATAAGCCTGTATAACAGCCGGTGTTGTATCAAACTGCTTTACTTTTCCTTTATCAAGAAAAATAGATTTTTTGGTAAGGGTTGAAACGGCACTCAGATCATGACTAACAAACAAAACTGTTCTGCCACTCTTGCTCACTTCATCCATCTTGCCCAGACATTTCTTTTGAAATTCTGCATCGCCAACAGCCAGCACTTCATCAATGATGAGTATCTCCGGTTCAAGAAAAGCTGCCACTGCAAAAGCCAGTCGCAATTGCATCCCGCTGCTGTAGCGCTTTAAAGGCGTATCCAGAAATTTTTCAACGCCACTAAAATCAACAATAGAATCAAAGTGCTTTGTTATCTCCGCTTTGCGCATTCCCAAAATACTTCCGTTCATGAAAATATTTTCACGACCGCTTAGTTCAGGATGAAAGCCTGTTCCAACTTCCAGCAAACTGGCAACACGGCCACGGCAAATAATTTTGCCTGATGACGGAGGTGTGATCTTACTTAAAATTTTAAGCAGTGTACTTTTACCGGCACCGTTTCTTCCAATAATGCCAATGCTTTCGCCGGGCATCACTTCAAAGTTCACATCATCCAGTGCACGGAATGTATTTGCACCTTCTTCTTTTTTCTTAAAAGGATTTGACAATGCATCTCTCAGCGACAGGTATCGCTCCTGTTTTGCACCAATTTTAAATTCCTTGGTTATATGTTGTACTTCTAATATTGGTTTCATAATTATGCCAGGTCGGCGAAGTATGATTCTGTTTTTCTGAATGTATAGATCCCGATAAAAAATAGCACAATTGCAACGCTGCTTCCTATTGCCACACCTTGCCAATCAACTTCCTGGCCGGTAAACACGCTGCGGCAAAGTTGTATGGCAGAGGCAATTGGGTTTGCTTTCATGATGGTATTAATGACGGGGTTTGTAAATGCTTTTGCCGAATATAAAACCGGGTTGGCAAATAATAAAAACTGTATCATAAAAGGTAGCAGGTACTGAAAATCCCTATACTTAACATTGAGTGCTGCTAAAAAAGTACCAAGTCCAAATGTAGTTACCACTGTTATCAAAATGCTTAATGGCAGGTAAATAAAAAGCTTTAAAAAATCTACTCCCTGGTGATAATAAATAAGAATAGCAACATAAATTGTCAATGCAAATAAAAAATCAACCAGTGCAGTAAGTATCGCACTCATGGGAATGATCAACCTGGGGAAATATATTTTTTTGATGATGTTGGCATTGTTCACCATGCTGTTGGCGCTGTTCATTAATCCGTTGCTGAAAATATTCCAGATCAACAAACCGCTGATGGCAAAAACAGGATAGGGAATGCCGTCGCTGCTTACTTTAAGTGCTTTGCTGAAGATGAGTGTAAACATCAGCATCATGATGAGCGGTTGCAGAATAGCCCAGAGAATACCAAGTGCAGCCTGTTTGTATTTCACCTTAACATCACGCCAGGTAAAAAAATAAAACAGTTCCCGGTATTGAATTAACTCGGCCAGACCAAACGAGAACTTGTTCTTCGCTTTTATTTCGTATTCCGTCATTAGGGGGTTATGTAAGGTAAATATAAAGCTTATTTTACCGATAGCTATCGGCAGCAGTTTTGGAAGGGAGAGGATTGTTGGTATTTGTAAACGTGTTAAATTTTTAATTATTGTTCATCCACTTATCGTACCACATCTGAAACATCAATATAAACCATACTTTTTCTGCTCTTTCAATCTTGCCCTCATAAAACGATTTTTTTATCTTCTGTATTATGTTGTTATTAAAAATATTTTGTTTTTCGATGAATTGCTCATCAAAATACATATCTACAAAGGGTTTAAGGTCGTTTTGTAACCATGCCGCTATGGGAATACCAAAGCCCATTTTGGGTCTGTCCATCATTTTGGCCGGAATATATTTGTGTACGATTTGCTTAAGGATAAATTTTTTATTGCCTTTATTGTATTTATATTCCATTGGCAATTGTGCGGCCCATTCAATAATGCGGTGATCTAAAAATGGTTCCCTTCCTTCCAGGCTTACACTCATGCCAGCCCTGTCAACTTTTTGCAGAATATCATCTAACAGATAAGTTTCGTAATCAATAGCCATCATGTAAGAAAGCATGTTATAATGTTCACTTTTTAACTGGGTACTGTCAAAACTGGTAATTAACGGGCTGGTGTTGGTTTTAATGAGGCCTGCTAATTCTTTAATACTGTGCTGATGTGTAAGATTGAGGAAAATATTTTTTTTATCAGCATCAGATAAAATAGATTTCAATTTTTCGTAGCGGCTATGAAACAGGTATTTTTTATTTAAAACAGGTATTGAATTGGCAGGCACTTTATCCATTATTGCAGCAACGCTTTTTCGGATAAATTCAGGTATCTGCTGAATTTTTTCTCCATACTTAGCAACATAGTTATAGCGGTTATAGCCTGCAAAAATTTCATCGCCTGCATCTGCAGATAAAGCCACTGTTACCTTTTCCCGTGCGATACGGCTCACCAGTGTTGTAGGTATGGCGCTGCTGTCAGCAAAAGGTTCATCATAAAAAAACGGAAGCTGCGGCACAATATCAAGCGCTTCTTTTTCGGTACAATAATATTCTGTATGATCTGTACCGAGATGCGCTGCAATTTCTTTTGCAAAGGGAGCTTCGTTCATCCCGGCATCGGGCACGCCGATGGTAAAAGTTTTTATTTTTTCTGTATTATTTTTTTGCAGAATGGCTGTTACGCAACTGCTATCGTACCCTCCACTTAAAAAAACACCAACCGGCACATCACTAACCATGCGGTATTGAAAAGCACTGGTGAGTATTTTTTCAGTTTCTTCAATAGCTTCGGGCAGGCTTATATCCAGGATGGGCTTGTTGTATGCATCATATACATTCCAGTACTGCTGTGTTTCAAACGACTGCTTTTTAACATCAAAATTTATAAAATGACCTGGTTTTAATTTTTGAGCATTGTTGAAAATACAATGTGGTGTTGGTACATATCCAAACTGTAAAAAAGCACCAAGCGCATCGGTATTAATATGTTTTTCAAAAGATGGATGCTGCATCAGCGCCTTCAACTCAGACCCAAACAAAAACAAACCATCTTTATAATAATAAAAAAAAGGTTTAACCCCGGCCCTGTCTCGGCAGGCAAATAATTTTTGTTCGGCTTCATCAAAAATAACAAACGCAAACATACCGATGAATTTCTGCAAGGCATCGCTGCCCCATTCTTTATAGGCGTGCAAAATAACTTCGGTATCGCTGTGGCTATCAAACTGGTGGCCCTTTTGCTCCAGTTCTGTTTTTATTTCTGCATAATTGTAAATCTCGCCATTAAAAGTAATATGCAGGCTGCCGAAGGTTTTTGGCTGGCTGCCACCTGTTGTTAAATCAATAATACTTAACCTGCGGTGACCAAGACCAATTTTAGCATTGGCAGTTTCATACACGCCATAACCCTCGCCATCGGGGCCACGGTGCACCATAATGCGGTTCATTTTTTCCAGTACTTCAATACCGGTTTGTTTGTTAAAATCTATAAATCCGGAAATGCCGCACATGTTTTTTTGTTTATTGGTAAAGTTACAATACCTGTTCTGTTAATCGTTACTACTTAAAGCCTCATCATAAATTTTTCGTAAACCCGCAATATGATGCGGCAAAGTGAAATTATTAATGGCCCGCTGTCTGCCTGCTTCAGCTTTTTGTAGCAAAATATTTTTATCTGCATTGCTTAATGCAACAATCTGCAATGAGGCATCCTGAACATCTGCTAAAGAAAAATACCAGGCATTGTCTTCGCATTGTTCTTTAAAAGATGCAATATCACTCAGCAAAAGCGGCATGCGCATGGCCATGGCTTCAAGTATGCCTAAAGAAAATCCTTCGTAGGTTGATGACATTACAAAGAGATCATATTTCGGAATCACAGCTTCTATATTATTCACTTCTCCTTTTAAAAAAACCTTTGCACCATTTGTATTTATCTGTTGCTGCAATTCTGTTTGTAAGTTGCCGGTACCATAAATATCCAGTTCTATATTTTTATCTTTTATAAGTGCCATAGCATTGATGATGTAAGGATAATTTTTT
Source organism: Chitinophagaceae bacterium (assembly GCA_031360765.1). GTDB lineage: Bacteria > Bacteroidota > Bacteroidia > Chitinophagales > Chitinophagaceae > Ferruginibacter. Next base: position 11,539 of record JANMBZ010000155.1, on the reverse strand, counting down.
TGCAGCCGCAAAGCACCTACAGCAACCAATTTAAAAGTAGTGGTGCTATTTGCAGAGGAAATTCTGTTTACATCAAAACGTTCCACATCTACAAACGTATATAATGCATAAGCTTTGTAAGGTTTTAAATGGAGGAATGAAAAATATTCATCCAGCGCACCTTTGGCAACTACGATGATGATGCTTTTGCGGAATTTATAAGTAAGCTTATCTAAAAAACGGATGTACCAATGTTTATATTCGCCGGATGTTGCAATAAAAGCGTGAATGGTTGTAATCAGCGGAATTTGCTTTGATACCGAAAGCCGGGCTACCAACGTGGGCCAGAATAAATGTGTGTGAACAAGATCAGGTTTTTCTGCCCTAACCAATTTCCAAAATTTTAAAAAAGCAAGCGGTAGAGCAAACAGAGAATTTATGTTGATGCAAATCCATTTTTTGCACTGGAGTTCTGCTCCGAAATTATTACCGGGGAAGAGTGTTACTACCACATGTTCATATTCAGGCAGTTCTTTTATCACCCTCACCATCATAGTTTCGGCTCCGCCACGGCTGAGGTTAAAAATAAAATGAACAATTTTTTTTTGCATACCGAACTCGGATTTCTAATTCACTTCGTGAATTTTTTAGCCACGGATTACACAGATTTTCACGGATTAATAAAAAATACTTTTACTCATTAATAAAATCCGTGCAAATTCGTGTAATCCGTGGCAAACTAAAAACTACGCATTAGTTCAGGGTTTCTTAATGCCTTTTACCACATAAGCCGTGCTATTATCAAAACGGATAGTGCCGCCCCAAACCTTTTCCATGCCATTATCTTCAAACCATTTTTTTACAGTGCTTACTTTTTGTGGCTGGTCGTACTCCGGACTAAACATATCAAATGTATCCAGGATGCACCATTCACGTAGTTCCTGCTTGCTCATGCCCTGCGGCAAAGTTCCTTTAATATCGCAAATGGGAATAAAGCGGTTAACAAATCTACCAATGCCAATCTTATTAAAAAAAGTGGTTGCAGATATCATCCAGTCAACATTCTTTTCAATCTTGCTTAACAATTTTTCGTTGCTCCATTTTTTCGTAATTGGGCGAAAGATGTATTTGGCCTGTACTTTGGTCCACCAGCCATTTACACAATAAAAATCTACAATTACTTCGGCGCCGGGTTTAGCCATGTTTATTAAAGATTGTACCGTTTTTTGTACATCGGGTGTATGTTGTATCACACCAAAACAAAACACTTTATCAAACTGTGCTTTGGCAAAAGGCATATCATACACACTGGCCTGGTATAAATGAAAACGATCTTTGTGATGACCATTATTTTTAAAATTAGCTTCCACGGCATTGCTGTAATCAACGCTGTATAAATTTGCTTTCGTATGGTCCAGTATCACCTGCGAAAAGCGACCGGCACCGCTACCAACTTCCAGCACATTTTTATCCTGCAAATCTTCTTTATCCCAACCGGTAACAGCAAACACACGCCTGTTGCTCAGTTGCATATTTTTTTTTGCCTGGTCTATCTGCGTAGCTGCAAATTTATTCCATTGGTATCCAAAATTTTGGGTGTAATTATCATCGGCAACCAAACGATAGGCTCCGTTTTTATAAGGAAAAACAATTTTGCCGTTTTCGGCCAGCCCATCGGCATATTCTTCCAATGGTTTTTGGGTAAAGGGGTTTTGCAGGTTGATGTTTTGTATCATGTGTATTGAATTGGATATTCTTGCTTCCAAAAGAAATAAATTTTTTCATTTAAAAGCAGGTTTAAAACGGTTAAGCTTTGCTAATATTGCCTTATCCTTACATATTGGCTGCATTATACCAGGCAATAAATTTTTTTATTCCCAAAGCCATGCCTGTCGCCGGTTTATAGTTAAGCAATTTATCTGCTTTGGTTATATCTGCAAATGTAATATCCACATCACCGGCCTGCATGGCCTGATACAACACATTTTTTTCTTTACCCATTTCATCATAAATAATATCTACGAGTTCGTTTAGTTTAACCGGTTTGTTATTACCCAGATTAATGGTAGTATATAAACCTGTATTATTTAAACAGTATTGTAAAGCACTGTAAATGCCGGCAACGGTATCATCAACATAAGTGTAATCACGTGCCGTTTGTCCATCGCCAAAAAGTACCAGTGGTTGGTTGTTGGCAATTTTTTTAACAAACTTATGTATGGCCAGATCGGGGCGTTGGCCCGGCCCGTATACGGTGAAAAAACGTAAATTAATTACATCAATATTGTACAAATGATGCAAAGTATAATTCATCAACTCACCTGCTTTTTTTGTGTATGCGTAAGGCGATATGGGATTATCAACATTATCATCCTCACTAAAAGGCATTTTTTTATTGTTGCCATAAACCGAGGAGGAGGATGCAAAAACTATTTTTTTAATGCCCTGCGCCTGCATAAAGTCATGCACTTTTTGGGTACCGGTAATATTAACTTTTATGTAACCTGCAGGGTCTTCAATTGATGGCCTTACTCCGGCCTTTGCAGCCAGGTGAATTACTGCTGTGATGTCTTTTTCTGTAACAGCATCCAAACCTTCGGTAATATCAATTTCGTAAAAAACAAATGATGGGTGCGTTTTAAATTTTGCCAGGTTTATTTCTTTAACAGACCGGTTGTAGAAGGGATCAAAATTATCTACCCCAATAACTTTAAAGCCATTATTAAGCAGTAATGTACAAACATGACTTCCGATAAAACCTGCACAACCTGTAACTAAAATAGTACCCATATGGTTGTAAAAATAATGATAATAAAATTTCTGATATCATATTCCTGTTTAAATATTGTTTTTGATAATAACAGCCTGTTGTAATTACTGTATGCAGCACTAAAAACAATGAGTATATTGCAGTTTGCAATTATGCTGGTTTTAGCATTTACCTTAACCAAATAACCGTTAACCCGGCCAATGCAGTACATAACCATTTTTGATTATCTTTTATTGCCGGTTTATCTTTTTATCTTTTATGCCATTGTTAAAAAGGTTGCTGTAAAATATCCCGATGCTGAATTACGGAAATATTTTTTTATGGCTTTTTACCTGCACATGTTTGGTGCAGTGGCTTATGCATTAATGGTACAATACTATTATGGCTACGGCGATTCATTTGTTTTTTATTATGGCAGCGATTTTTTAAGTACCCGTTTATTAAGAGATCCAGGGAATTACCAGTACTTTTTAAAATCTGCCGAAGATGTAAAAACCTGGTATGATTTTGAGGTGGGAGATATGAATTACTCTGGTTATTTTGGCATTAGTTCCAATCTTTTTGTAATGAAGATATCTGCATTGCTTTCTTTTCTGGCATTTAATAAATATCTGATCATCACTTTATTTTTTGGGCTATTTGCATTTGCAGGAGTATGGAAACTATTTCTGGTATTTAAAGATATTAATAAAGATAAAGAAGTAAAGCTGCTTGCCTGGGCCATTTTATATACGCCTTCTATATGGTTTTGGGGCAGTGGACTTATAAAAGATTCAATCTGCATTGGAGGTATTGGATTTATTATCCATTTTCTTTACAAATTTTTTGTAAAAAAAGAGGTTTCACTTAAAAATATTATATCATTAATTGTGTTGGCGTATATAGTAGGCACAATTAAAAGTTATATCATCATAGTTCTTTCTGTAAGTCTTTCGGTGTTTGTATTTTATAAATTTGTTACGCCTTTTAAAAACCTGGTGATAAGGGGTTTTATTATTATGATATTTCTTACGGTGGTGCTTCTTGTTGCCTTTGTTGCAAATTTTGGAGAGCAGTTACAGCAACTGGCAGATGAATCCAAGGTACAGGTAGATACTTATCAAAAAAATTATGATGCGGTACAAATGGAAGATGAGCGGAGCAAAGGCAGTGTTAAATCAGATGAAATAGATGCATCTATCTCAGGCCTTTTATTACATTCCCCTGTGGCTATTTTTACATGCCTGTTCCGGCCATTTATATGGGAAAGCCGCAAAATTTTCATTCTATTCAGTGCGCTTGAAGCCACCCTTTTACTTTTTGCCACATTGTACCTGCTTTTTAAAATGAAATTTCTGGATTTTTTAAAAGGGATTTTTAGTAACCCATTTGTTTTGAGTTTCTTTATTATGTCCATCATCTTTGCACTAATTATAGGCTTTACCACTTACAATTTTGGCACTATGGCCCGTTACAAAATTATTTTGCTGCCGTTTTATTTTTTTACACTTGTAAGCTTGTACACATCTTTAATAGAGAAAAAAAGAAAAACTGTTTAACCTTAATTGGCTAAATTACTAACCTCGCCCAAAATTAAATTAAACAATTGTGTATTGCCCAAGGGCATTAACTTTGCAGTATTTACGTTTGGTGTAAAACAATTAATTTCACCAATATCTTATACTTATCAGATTACAATTAATGAATTCTCTCAATAACGATAAAGGCACATTTGTAATATCACTCGATTACGAATTATTCTGGGGCGTTTGGGATGTAACTACAATAGAAAAATACGGCAATCATATACTTGGGGTACAGCAGGTAATTCCGGCATTGCTGGATCTGTTTAAAACCTACAACATAAAAACTACTTTTGCCACTGTTGGTATTTTATTTGCAAAAGACAAGGCAGAGCTAACGTCTTTTATCCCAACCATAAAACCTTCCTATAGTAACCATACTTATAATGTATATGCCAACGAATTTGATAAAACAGGAAGCAACGAAAAAGATGACCCTTATCATTTTGGATATACATTGTTTAATATGATAAAACAAAGTGAGCATGAAATGGCGACGCATACGTTCAGTCATTATTTTTGTTTGGAAGATGGACAAACCGCCGAAGAATTTGATGCAGATATTAAAGCTGCTATAAAAATTGCGGCTGATAAAAATATACAACTAACCAGCCTGGTATTTCCCCGCAACCAGATAAACGAAGCCTACTTACCGGTTTTACAAAAAAATGGTATTATGGTTTATCGCGGTAATCCCGTTTCGTGGATTTATAAGCCACGTATGTTTGCTGCCGAAATACCATTAATAAGACTATGCAGACTTTTAGATACTTATTTCCCAATATCCGGCAACAATACTTTTTCTATTAAAAGGGAAAGTGGTTTACCTGTAAATATCCCTGCAAGCAGGTTTTTAAAACCGTACAATAAAAATTTAGCCTGGTTTGAAAAACTGAAATTAAAAAGGATCATGAATGAAATGACGTACGCTGCAAAAAATAATGAGCTCTATCATTTATGGTGGCATCCGCATAATTTTGGGGTAGATATTAATGAGAACATGCAAAACCTTGCGGTATTATTAAATCATTACAGAGTCTTAAATAAAAAATACGGCTTTACAAACCTTACCATGAAGGAGGCTGCAGGATATTGATTGATGCAATAAATTTTAGAATTTAATTTTAAATTACGCTGCATTGTATGCAACAAAAAAAAATTGTTTTCCTGGCGTCAGATGGTGAATCATCAAGATGGGTTTATAACGCATTAAAAAATGATTTTGCGATAGCTGCTGCCATTATTGAGCAACCAATCAGCAAAAAAAAACTTATTAAAGGCAGGTTAAAAAAAATTGGATTGTTAAAAGTATCAGGACAAATACTTTTTTCTGCATTGATTGTGCCATTGCTAAAAGCAAAAGCTACAGACAGAAAAAATGAACTGATAGCGCAATATAATCTTGATAGTAGTGAATTTGATAACACCCGAATTTTAAAGGTTGATTCAATTAACGATGATGCCTGTAAACAAATGCTGGAAGAGTTACAGCCTGATATTATTATTGTAAATGGCACCCGTATCATCAGTAAAAAAATATTACAATGCACTGCGGCTGTTTTTATTAATATGCATGTAGGCATTACACCGCAATACCGCGGCAGCCATGGAGGTTACTGGGCTTTACATAATAAAGATGCTGCAAACTTCGGTACTACCATTCATTTGGTTGATGCAGGCGTTGATACAGGTGCAGTAATTAAGCAGGTTTTTACAAAGCCCGAAAAGCAGGACAATTTTACTACCTACCCTATTCTACAAGTTGCTATTGGCATTGCCGCATTAAAAGATGTTTTGCCGCAAATAATTGCGGGGAAAATCAACCCTATAAAAAATTCTGAAAAAGGAAAAATGTATTACCAGCCTACCATCTGGCAATATTTTTTTGATAACTGATTTACAAAATTATTCAGGAATTGAACTACGATACCATGCTGCAGTTTGCGCAGCCATCCTTGAGGTGTTAAAATAGTCAATATATTGTTTGTACCCATTTTCTGCAAGCCTGTTTCTTTCTGCAGGTTGCTGCAATAAATAAATAATTTTTTCTGCAAGCAACTTACTGTCATATACAGGCACCAACATACCGGTTTCAGTATCAGTAATAATTTCATTGGCTGCAGGTGCATCAAATGCTATTACCGGTAGTTTTTTGGCAAAAGCCTCAATAAAAACCAGCCCGAAAGATTCGTATAAAGAAGGTGCAACCATCAGGTCACTTTCTGCCAGATAAGGGAAAGGGTTTTGCTGAAATCCCAAAAACAAAACATTGTTTTCAATCCCTGTTTCGGCAGCCTGCTTTTGTAAATTTTCTTTTTGTATGCCATTACCAATTATGAGTAATTTAAGATCCGGGAAAACTTTTATCACTTCAGGTAATGCTTCCAGTAAATATTTGTGCCCCTTCACTTCTTCAATTCTGCCGAGTATAATTAATTGCTGCGGGGCAAGCCTGTAAGCTGTTACATCTGTATTTTCTATCAATGCAAGAATGTTAACTCCATGATGAATAAACAGCAATTTGCTTTTTGTAAGTTTTAAATTAAAATACAAATCGGCCATCGCTTTTGAAACAGCAAACTGCTTATCAATATTGCCATTTAAATACTTTGATATAAAATAATACAGGTTGTAATTTATTTTACCTTTATAATGGTGATAGTTACTGCAGTACTTTTCTTCGTATCCATGTTTGGTAGAAAGCAATATAAGCTTGCGGTTAAATAATTTTTTAACCATCACTGCCAGCAAATCTGATTTAAATAAATGCGCATGCAGATAATGAATATCATTTTGCCGCAGGTATTTATTTATTTGCTTTGCTGTATTATAAAAACCCGTTGCCTTGCCAGCCATCAAAATGGTTTTTACTCCTTTATTATTCAATTCATCGCATAGGGCTTTAAATTTATGCTGGTCATCAGGCGGTGTTACACAAATAAAATGACATTCAATTCCCTCCGCCTGCAGGCCTGGCAACAGGTCCAGCAAATACCGCTCGGCACCTGCAACCTGCTCAGAAAATATAAGATGTAAAATTCTCAAGAATTAAATATTTTATTATAACGATCCAGCATTACTTTGTTACTGTAATTTTCTTTTGCAAAAGTAAAGGCATTGGCTGCAAGTGTTGCGGCTTTATCAGTATTGTTAAGCAGCTCTAAAATAGCAGCACACAATTGCTCCGCATTTTTTGCAGGCACAAGTAATCCGTTCTGGTTGTGCTTTATCATATTATCTACACCCAATACATCCGAAGCTACAATTGGTAACCTGCTGGCCATAACCTGCATAATGGCTGTGCTCATAGTTTCGCCAAGCGTTGCATGTACATATATATCCAGCGAGTTTATAAATGCAGGGAGTTCTGTTTCTTCCAGCATGCCTGTAAAAATAACTGAGTTGCCAATATTTAATTGCTGAACCTGTTTTTCTAATGCAGGCCTGCAAACACCATCGCCGGCAATAATCAGCCTTAAAGGTTTATCAGTGTATTTATTTAAAAGCAAGGCAAATGCATCAATTAAAGTGGTGTGATCTTTAGTTTCAGATAACCTGCTTTGCATACCAATATTTATAAACGGGCTTTCAATTTTTTCAGTAGGCTTATAAACATTCAGATCTACACCATTTGGAATTACCGCTGTTCTTTTATCAGAGAATAAAAAGCTTAAGCGTTTCTTAATATAGTCTCGGTATTCTACACTTAAAAAAACTACCGTGGTAGCTGCCACCAACGAAAAACACAAGCCAAGCCAGTTTAATTTTGTTTTTAAATGATTAGGCTGTGTTTCTCTTACAATAATTTTAATATTTTTTGAGATAAGAAGCGTAGCTTTTTTTACCGGGTATATGTAGGAGCTGCTGTGCAGAAAAATAACATCAGGTTGCCTTTCTTTAATTATTTTTTCAATTTGCCGGTATGAGCTAAAATCAAATCCTGATTTTTTGGCAACATAAAACCACGGAATGTTGCGTTGCTTTGCTTTTTCAATATATCCGGCTCGTACTTCTTCATTACCAAAAAAAATAACCTCGTACTCGTTTTGCTTTTGCGTATCTGCATCTGCCATCGAAAAAAAAACATTCCCGTGTCCACCTAATCCGCTGAATGCTATGTGAAGGATTTTCATTTATGTGTTTTATTTATGTAGCTTAAATTTTCAGTCGCTCTTTCTGTTTATTTTTTTAACCTCTTTACTGTGTTGAAAAAGCAAGTAATTTCTCCTGCTCTTAATTCATAAGTTGTATCTATTGAAGCTTTAAAATAAGGATTTGAAGTAAGAACCTTTTTTTTATAAACGTAGTAAGGAATGGCTGCATTTTTACCAGTTGGCTTTGGGTTTGGTTGATACACAGAACTTACCTCCAGAAAAAATGGCTGAGTATCGGTATCATCATTTTGAAAACAAATATCAAAAGCACCGCTTGTAATTTTTAGTTTTTTAAAAGAACTGATGATCAGTTGCCGCCATTTTTCAGGAAAGGTTTCAAAATCTACCATGCTGCCATGCGATGTGGATGTAGGTTTCCAATTTTTAGCAAGATTGATACGCCAGTAATGTAACACAATTTCATCGCCCGTTAATATCACCCGCAGGTCTCTTCGCATTTCAACCAGGCCCTGCACCAAAAAATCTGAAACATGCTCGTTTCTTCTTTTTGTTACAATTGCTTCGGCCTCTGCCTGGCTGTTTACTTTATAAATTCCCTGGGAGTGGCGTGAGTGTGCTTCTTTAATAAGCAAAGGAAACGTATGATTACGGAATGCTTGCCCGGCATCCTGCCCTGCTGTAATAAAAGCTGTAGGTGGCTGTGGTATTCCCAAAGTTTCAAACTGGGCATGCATGTAAATTTTGTTTTCCCAAAACATGGCTTCTGCAGATGATGGATATAAATTATTACCCTGCATTTCCAACTGGCTGATTGTTCTGATAAGTGGTTTGGTATAATCCTCTTCGCCGTTCTTATTAAATCTTTGAGAAACGGTGTACAATATATTTTTACCAGTTACATTTTCTGGCAATGCGCCAAAGCATAAAGAAAATGTTTTGTTTTCTTTTATACAGGCATACACCAGCGAAAAGTCCAGCACAAAATATCCACCGAAAAGATATTTAAAAAAACCTAGCGGATAATCCTGGTAAAGCCATATTATGTTTTCGCTATTATTGCTTTTTAAGCGGAAAAACTTTAGCCAGTTAATCTTAAAAAAAAACAAGTACAGAAAAGAAAGTGCACTAATTAATATTCGCATGTTGGCTGTTTATTTTATCTATTGTTTCAGAATCTATATAATTTACCGGCAGTTTTTTAACTGCCGCAATAACCGTATCGTATTTTTTTACAGTACCTTTTTCGTGCCCGTAACAGAGGTCATCAATAAATGTAACCGCTGCATGTTTGGGCATAATTTTTAAATACCTGAGTTTGTGATAAGGTGATGGTACCAATACCAGCAGGCTATTCTGTTGAGGAAAGCCATTTTTCTGTAACCAGTTTTTGGTAAGAGAAGTGTATCTGAAATTTCTTGCAGTAAGATAAATAATTACACTTCCTTTCTTTTCATCTATTTCCTGCAAGTAATTTTTCATCCCTGCAAACGGAGCAATATTACTTAACCGCTCTGCTTCAGAAGGCCATTGTTTTAAAAAAGTTGGCCAGGTATCGGCAATGGTGTTATCTATATCTACAAAATACACCATCGTCGCACCCTTATGCTGCTGCAGAAAGCGACGCACAAGCATTCTGTTTTTTATATCAATAAAAAAAAACAGTAATCGGTATATCCAACTTTTTATCCGGCTCATCAAAGTGCTTTTATTGCTGAAATTTTTTTACTATTTAACAGCATTTTTTATTGCATCAATAATTGTAAGATTATCTTCAAAAGATCTTGATGCTACTCTAATAAATTCTCCGTTAAGCCCAATTTTATCTGAGCAATCTCTTACATACACTCCGTAATTAACCAGCAGGTTCATACAAAAGTCAAAAGAGGTTATCCCCGGCTCCAGTAATTCAATTAATGCAAAATTTGCTTTTGAAGGATAAATTTTAATTTTTTCTATTGCGGCAAGTTGACTCAGAAACATCTGCGTGTTCATGATGTATTTTTTGCGTACAATATTATACTGCCGTATAAATTCAGGCTGACAATAAATTTTGAAGAAATAATTTGCCAGGCCCGATACGTTCCATAAGTAACCATTCGATAATAACTGATCAACCCTTTTTTCGTTCATGATGGCATAGCCTGCACGTATGCCGGCAATACCAAAATCTTTACTCATACTTTTTATGATAATGATATTTTCGAATTTATGCATCAGTTCTTCGGCAGTTATCTGCGATAATTCATCATCTTCATACGCAAAATGTATAAAACTTTCATCAATAATAATATTTTTTACCCAGCTTAGTTTTTCAACCACATCAAAAATATCCTGCTTACTTAAATAGCCCCCGTTGGGGTTATTGGGATTGATGAGTACAATGGTATCGGGTTTGTTTTGCTCTACAAATGCGATGTAATCTTTTACAACAATTTTAAAATCGTTTTCTTTGGTAAGCGGGTAATACACCACTTCCTGTTCTGGCTTAATAAACTCGTAGTAAGAAGAAAAAGTAGGAATTACAACACATATTTTTTTTGCCAAAAAATTATGCAGTACAGCCTGTATGGCTTCTATAGCGCCATTGGTAACAAATATATTTTTAGCAGGTGTGCCAATGGCTTTGGAGATGTAATCGGCCACGGCATAATTCTGTGGTGGGTAATACTCAAGTACATCTCTTAACTTGTTTGTATCTATCAAATCGTTTTTAAGATATGTTAAAAACAAATCAGTTGCATAAGGGTTTGAAAGGAAACATGCATCCACATCAATTTTAATTTCCGGTATTTCCTGCAAAAAAGTATCTATACTGGGAGAATGGCTCCCGGATTTTGATTTAAGAAAAGCAACTTTTTTGTTTATTTCCTGTACATTTTTTTCTAAACTCATTTTTGTTCTTTTATTTTTTAGTACCTGATTATTTATTTTAGATTATCGTAAATAGCTAACAGGTTTTTAATATAAATTTCTCTTTTTACTGTTTCTGTTGCAAACTGTTTAGCCGCTTTTGCCATTAGCTCAGTAGCTGATCTGTTTTTATAAATACCTGAAATTGTATCCGCTGTACCGGCTGCATCATCCAGACTAAAATAGCCTGCATGATTTTTTAC
>JANMBZ010000146.1:0-11572 GCA_031360765.1 Chitinophagaceae bacterium | reverse complement strand
CAGCGATTACAATTATTTATCATCGCCCGATGATATTTATGTATCGCCCAGCCAGATAAAATTATTTGGATTAAAAACAGGCGATACCGTTTACGGAAGTGTACGCCCGCCAAAAGAAGGTGAAAAATATTTTGCTTTATTAAAGGTTGAAACCATTAATGGTAAATCGCCGGAAGAAGTTAGAGACCGTGTGCCGTTTGATTATTTAACACCGCTGTTCCCTTTCGAAAAATTAAATCTTACTACCAGGTCGGATAATTACAGCACCCGTATTATGGATTTGTTTACCCCCATTGGTAAGGGCCAGCGTGGATTAATTGTTGCCCAGCCAAAAACGGGTAAAACCATGTTGCTGAAAGAACTTGCCAATGCAATTGCCGAAAATCATCCGGATTGTTACCTGATGATTGTACTGGTAGATGAAAGGCCGGAAGAGGTTACCGATATGGAGCGTAGCGTGAAGGCAGAAGTAATTGCATCAACCTTTGATGAACCTGCAGAAAAACACGTTCGAGTAAGTACAATGGCTTTACAAAAAGCAAAACGTTTGGTGGAATGCGGCCACGATGTAATTATTTTATTAGATTCTATAACCCGTTTGGCAAGGGCGCACAATACCGTTGCTCCATCGAGCGGTAAGGTTTTGAGTGGTGGTGTAGAAGCCAATGCGATGCAAAAGCCAAAACAGTTTTTTGGTGCGGCACGTAAAATTGAAAATGGCGGATCGTTAACCATCATTGCAACTGCACTGGTTGATACCGGCAGTAAAATGGATGAAGTGATCTTTGAAGAATTCAAAGGAACCGGTAACATGGAATTGCAACTGGAGCGTAAATTATCGAATCGCAGAATTTATCCTGCCATTGATATTGTTGCATCATCAACCAGGCGTGATGACCTGTTGCTGGATAAAGATACCTTCCAGCGCATGTGGGTATTGCGTAAGCACATGGCCGATATGAATCCGGAAGAAGCGATCAATACTTTGCTGAAGAATATGAAAGGAACGAAGGATAATGCAGAGTTTTTGACGAGTATGAACGGATAGATTAATGGATAATTTTATAATTGATAATGGATAATTTTCGCCGCCGGTTTTTAATCGGCGGTTTTATTTTTTTGAACCATGCTGTAAACCAATATCAACTTCACTGGCAGTTAATCCTGAGCGAAGCCGAAGGACACTCTTGTACATTAAATCTTTACTCAGCATTACAGACCTTTTTATGTTTTATCTTAGCAAATCATTTTTATCTTTTTAAATCTATATCTGCAACATCTGCTTAATGAGTTGGCAAATGATACAAAAAATAACCATAGAAGAATTTTTATCACTGGCAAAGCAGCATCCTGTGCTGGATGTGCGTAGCCCCGGTGAGTACGCCCATGCACATATACCAACCGCATACAGCTTACCATTATTTACCGATGAAGAAAGAAAACAGGTTGGCACCGCCTACAAACAACAAAGCCGGGAAGCTGCCATAAAAATTGGATTGGATTATTTTGGTGTGAAGATGAGAGCAATGGTTGAGCAAGCAGAAAAAATATTTGGCAATAGGCAGTTGGCAGTTGGCGATGAGCATGCGGCTCAAAGCCAACTGCCAACTGCCAACTGTGTTCTGGTTCACTGCTGGCGTGGCGGAATGCGCAGCGCAGCCGTAGCCTGGCTTTTAGATATGTATGGCTTTAAAGTTTTTTTATTGGTTGGCGGTTACAAAGCTTACCGAAAATGGGTGCTGGCCCAGTTTGAAAAAGATTACAACTTTAATATAATAGGCGGCTATACCGGCAGCGGAAAAACTTTGCTGCTGCACGAATTACAAAAGCAAAACAAAACAATTATTGATCTGGAAGGATTGGCAAACCATAAAGGTTCAGCATTTGGCGCATTGGAAGGAATACCACAACCCGGACAGGAAATGTTTGAGAATTACTTAGCAGAAAAGTTGCAAGCTGCAAACTATGGACTGCAAGAAGAAACAGACTCCAGTTCCCCGGGCATTTATTTGGAAGACGAAAGCCAACGCATCGGCAACCTGCAAATACCCATGCCGCTTTGGCGTAACATGCGAAAAGCCCCGGTTTTTTTTATGGATATACCTTTTGAAGAAAGACTCATTTATATTACAGAAGAATACGGTAAACTGAAAAAGCAAACCATTAAAGATGCAATCATCCGCATTCAAAAACGCCTCGGCGGACTGGAAACAAAAAATGCCCTCACTTTTTTAGAAGAAGATAATTTTAAAGATTGTTTCCGCATTTTGCTTGCCTATTACGATAAATGGTATCACAAAGGCTTGCATAACCGTGAAAATATTTCATTTCTGTTAAATAAAATACCTTGTGCCGGCGTTGATACAAAAATCAATACCCAAAAAATACTAACATGCAATATTGTAAGTGCTTAATAATTGTTTGCTGTGCATTTTTGTTTTCTTCACAATCATTTGCGCAATCATCGCCCGATATGACCGGCCTTTGGACCGGTCTTATGTTTAACGATACCACCGAACTCAATTACCGCTACGAAATTGCCATCAGTGAAAAAAACGGAAAACTGATTGGCTATTCACAAACCTTTTTTATACTGGATGGTAAAGAGTATTGGGGATTAAAAAAAATCAGAATTACCATTGAAGAAGATAAAGTAATTACACAGGATCTTAAACTGCTTGATAATAATTATCCCATCAAACCACCAAAAGGGGTGTATGTTTTAAATGTGCTCAACTTTCAATTAACGAATGAGGTGATGGTTTTGAAAGGAATATTCTCTACCAACCGAACAAGGGAATATGCACCAGCAACCGGTTACATACATGTTGAAAAAAAGATTGAGTATAAAGAATCGCCGCTGGTAAAACAATTAAAAGTAATGGGGCTTGATAATGACCTTACATTTTTGCCGGTGGAAACGCCTGCGGCAGAAGTTGCTGTAATAAAAACAGAACCCTTAAAAGAAGAACCTGTTGCAATTGTTAAGCCTGCTAAAAAAGAAAAGTATGTAAAGGAAAAACCGGTGAAGGAAAAACCGGTGAGGGATAAAACTGTAAAAGTTAAAACTGTTAAAGAGAAAGAAGTTACAGAAACCAAAGAAGAAGTTATTGTTAAAACAGAACCAGTAAAGCCATCCGAAATAAAACCAAAGCAAGCTGCAGCTGATATTAATGGAAGGGTAATTGAAACCATTCAGCGGGTAAATTATACATCCGATAGCCTGGTGATTACTTTGTATGATAACGGCGAAGTTGATGGCGATACAGTAAGCATATTAATGAATGGAAATGTTATTATGCCCATGGTTGGTTTAAGTACCAAACCCGTTCGTAAAACAATTTATACAAAAGATATAACGGATAGCATACAAATTGTGATGTATGCCGAAAACCTGGGAAGCCTGCCACCCAATACAGGTTTGTTAATTGTAAATGATGGCAAGGACAGATATGAGATACGTTTCAGCGGCGATTTAAAAAAGAACTCGGCGATTGTATTTAAACGAAAGGAACGCTGATAAAAATGATTTATAAATGATTTCACAGATTTTTAAATAACTAATTGAATGGATAGTAACTCATTGAATTTGCAGAGTACAAAAGTCCTTCCGCCAGCTAGCGGAGAGGATTTAGGAGGGGCTGTTTTACTAACCCAATTCTCCCGTGGTGCCGGTTGCGGTTGTAAAATTGCACCCAAAGTGCTTGACGAAATTTTAAAGACAAATATTGCAATGCCTGCTGATAGTAAACTGCTGGTAGGTAACAGCAGTAAAGATGATGCAGCGGTTTATGATCTTGGTAATGGAACCGCACTAATTTCTACCACCGATTTTTTTATGCCCATTGTAGATGATGCTTTTGACTTTGGCCGCATAGCCAGTGCCAACGCCATCAGTGATGTATATGCCATGGGTGGCAAACCATTGCTGGCTGTGGCTATCCTCGGCTGGCCGGTTGAAAAATTACCTGCTGAACTGGCACAAAAAGTTTTGGATGGCAGTCGTAAAATTTGCGAAGAAGCTGGTATACCATTAGCCGGCGGGCACAGTATTGATAGCGCCGAACCCATTTTTGGCCTTGCAGTAACCGGTTTGATTGATATAAAACATCTAAAGAAAAACAACACTGCAAATCCCGGCGATTCAATTTTTATTACCAAGCCCCTGGGTGTAGGCGTTTTATCTACCGCACAAAAAAGAGGATTGATAAAGGAAGAGCATGTTGCAGTTATGATAAACCAGATGACGCAACTGAATAAAATTGGCGAAGCATTGGGAAAGATTGAAGGCGTTACTGCCATGACAGATGTTACCGGCTTTGGTATACTTGGCCATTTGATTGAAATGGCCGAAGGAAGTGGATGCTCCGCAGAAATAAATTATACAGTATTACCCGTTGCAGAAGGAGTGAAAGAATATTTGGGCCAACGCATTGTGCCCGATGCCACTTACCGCAACTGGAATAGTTACAGCACCAAAACCGCTTTTGAAAAGAGTGTGAACGTAATGGAAGCATTTAACTTACTGCCCGATCCGCAAACCAACGGCGGTTTATTAATTGCTGTTGATGAAATTGCTGTTGAAGAAGTGAAGGAATTACTAAAAGCCAACGGACTGGAAAATTTTGCTAATCCCATTGGAAAATTTACTGAGGCTGCTGAAAAAATCATTCTTGTAAAACCATAAATACCTTGCAGCGGGTATCTCTTATAATTACAGCAATTGTATCTTGTAAAAAATTTCAGTATGAAAAAAATATTTCTCCTGCACAGTTTATTAATTATTTCTCTGTTTAGCATTGCACAGGTTAACCTGCAAAGCGTTATAAAGCCCGGCACCAAACTCATTTACGGAGTAGAAGCCGGTGAACAGAAATATGATTTTATAGTTACCATTAAAACGCTGGTACCTGCATTGATTTTTGATTGGGAGATGACTAATGATAATAAAAGCAGTGGCACCATAACCCATACCGCTGCAGCCATGGTTGCCGCCAACACGTTGTACAACTATTTTTCATCGGGTGCAAAAACTTTGGATGATAACACACTTAGCGTATGGATTAGCAAGAATACATTTAACAGTCTTACCAAAGGAACTAAATCTGTAATGCTGAAAATGAATACCAATGAAGCTGCTAAAAAAATGGGCGTTACAAAAGAAGATCCTGCAGAACTGAAAATAATTGTAAATGGTGAAAAAGAAACCGTTGAGCAATTTACTGCCAACGATTTAAATGCTGTAAATGCACCAGCCGAAGATCAGGTATATTTTACTTTTGCCAGCAATGCTAAAATGCCCATCATTCTGCAAATGAAAAATGGTTTTTATATTTCGTTGAAAGAGATAAAGACAAAATAATCAGTCGGTCACAGCTTATCAATTAAATCTGCCAGTTTTTTATCCTTATCAGTTACAATATCACCGGCATCGTGGGTGCTTAACCAAATTTCTACTTTGTTGTAGGTATTTTTCCAGGTTGGGTGATGGTCCATCTTCTCGGCTGATAAAGCAACCCTTGTCATAAAGGCAAAGGCTTGGGAGAAATCTGTAAACTCAAATTTTTTATAGATGGTATTATTTTCTTCTTTCCACATAATGATAGATTGAGGGTGTTTAAATATCTTGTTGCCATTAACTGGGTAACAATTATCAAGCCATTAAAAAATAAGATGCTGTTTATGCTTTATTTTTTCATTCGTCATTTCGGTAACCAATTGCACACCGGGTAAAGTTCTGATGGATTGAATGAGCATTTTTAATTCTTCTGCCGGCACAGGATCACCTTTTATCAACCACAAAAAGTCGAGATGCTTAAATTCGGGCAGTAAATATTCGCCGTCGTTTTCGTTGTTGTATAAATAATGTGTAAGGCTGATGGCAGGCACAGCATATTCATAAATGCTGAAAAAATATTTTCGTTGCTTTTTTGTAAGCTGTATTTCAATATCATTATTAACCCTGAAACCCAGGCCCAGCAACTGGTTTAACTGCCAACTAAACTGATAATCTTTAATGGGTGCAACAATGCCCAGCAAAAGCGAGTCTTCAAAAAACTCCTCGGCAATGGCTTCGTTGTCAATTTTTAATTTCATTTTTGAATCCTCTAATTATTTAAAAAACTACATCAAATACTTTTTCCTCCGCTCCTCTCTTCACCGTAACTTTTGTAGCATCTCCTTTTTTAAACTTACCAAGTGTTTGCATATATCCCTGTACATCCGGTATTTTATATTCGCCAATTTGTATAATAACATCTCCGGTTTTTAATCCTGCTTTTTCTGCAGGCTTACCTTCGCTGATACCATCGGCCCTTACACCGTTTCCGCTGAAGGTGTAATCGGGCATTATACCCATACTCACACTAAAACTTCGCTTGCCCATTTGCTGTGCCTCACGGGTTTTGGTAAAAGCAATTTTGCCTTTGTCGTTTGTTTTTTCAATTACGGTATAAATATATTTCAGCAACATCAGTTCTCCCTTGTAGTTAATTTTATCAGCATCATCGCTGGGTTTGTGGTAATCGCTGTGAGCTCCCGTAAAGAAAAACAACACCGGAATATCTTTTCTATAAAAAGATGTATGATCGCTTGGACCGGTGCCGCTGCTATCAAAATTGATTTTAAAATACTGATCGGTGGAGGAAAGTTCCTTTCCCCACACAGGAGAAGTGCCGTAACCGCCAATGGTAAATCCATGTGTGCTGTCATTCAGCCGGCCAACCATATCCATATTTATCATGTAATTAGTTTTGGTAAAATCAACTGTAGGGTGCTCGGTGTAATACTTGCTGCCAAACAATCCCAGCTCTTCGCCAGAGAAAGCAATAAATATGTAGTTGTTATTTTTTAAGTTTGAGTTTTTAAGTTGTTTGCTCAATTCAATTAATGCCGCACTGCCGCTGGCATTATCATCAGCGCCGTTATGTATCATGGGTGCGCTGCCGGTATATAAAGAGTTGTGATCTTCGCCATAACCCAAATGATCGTAATGGGCACCAATGATGATGGTGTTTGCTGCGCCATTATTTAAATAGCCAATTACATTATGGCCGATTCTTTTTTTATCGCCAATTAAAACCTCCAGCTTGTAATCAACAAAACTTAATTCATCGTTTAAAAATCTTTTTTTCATTTCCTTGCTTATGTAAAGCACCGGAATTTTAGCGGCTTCTGTTTTTGATTTTGGATCAAACTTCAATTCGTCTTTAATATCCGAGCTGTTGTAAATAAGCAGTGCTGCAGCACCTTTGCCAGCAACCTTATCAGCTTTTTTTACTAGTGCATCTTCCAGATCAAAATGCGGATTGTTTTTATTTTGCTCCATCATTTCTTTTAAATCAAAAAACCAAACAGCATCACTTTGCGGCATGGCCATAGCTGCAGAAGAGGCAACTTTTCCGTTTGAACTAAAGCTTAATGGAAAATAATCTACATCAAGCCTCAGGTTAAAACCATTTATGTTTAAGGTTGTTGCAGGTTTTAATTCTCTGCCTTCATTTACATCAAACGCCTGGATAAAACTGCCATTTTCTCCTTTAGGTTCCAGCCCGGCTTCTTCAAATTTTTTGCTGATGTATTCGTAAGCAATTTTTTCGCCGGCGCTACCGGTTCTTCTTCCTTCCAGTTTATCATCTGCCAAAAAACCAATATGGCTTTTTAAAGATGTAAGCATCATATTATCAGCCTTTATTTGCGCTTTAAGTTTAGCTTTTTTATTTTTTTGGGCAGATGCAATTGTGGAAACAAGGAGAAGCAACCAAAGAAAACGTTTCATGTATATATATTTGTTGTAGCCCGGCAAAGGTAGCTTAGGTATTTGCTAAATATGCAAATAGAATGTAAAAATTAAATTTTCCGCATGGCGTGCTGCAACTTTCTCAATTCGTAACCTCATAAGTTTGTTTACCGCTATTTTTGCAGTTAATATTCAATTGACAAAAAAAATAAACATAGCGTTAGTAGGCAATCCCAATAGTGGAAAAAGCTCGTTGTTTAATTATTTAACCGGTTTAAACCAGCAGGTTGGTAATTTTCCGGGTGTTACCGTTGATAAAAAAATGGGGCAGAGTAATATATCTTCAACGCTTTCAGCAACCATTATTGATTTACCGGGTTCTTACAGTTTGTACCCAAAACGTAGTGATGAGTGGGTGGCTTACAAAGTTTTATTAAATCAGGATGAAACCATAAAACCCGATATGGTTTTATTAGTTGCCGATGCAAGTAATTTAAAACGAAATCTTCTTTTTTGCTCACAGATAATTGACCTGAACATTCCGGTTGTTGTGGCGCTTACCATGATGGACCTTGCAAAAAGAAAAGGAACGCAGATTGATATACCCGGACTGGAACGTGAACTGGGAGTACCGGTGGTACCCATCAACCCAAGAAAAAACAAAGGGCTTGATCAACTGAAAAAAGTTATTGAGCAATCTGCCGAAAATTTGTACCAGCAACCATCACGTGATTTTATTGATAACCACGCAATGGCACCCAATGCCATTGAAGCGGTAAAAAAACATTATCCCGCAATCAGCAATTATACAGCGGTACATTGTCTTATTAATCACGAGCATTTTGTGTTGGAAGATGGTATGCAAAATACCATTGAGCAAATTGAGGTTGAGCACAAATTTAACCCAACCAAAACGCAGGCCGAAGAAATTATGCAGCGTTACGGCCATATTAAACACATAATGCAGCAAACGGTGGTAGAAGCCGATCCGCTGCAGAAGGCGTTGTTTAATGAGCGGCTTGATGATGTGTTGCTGCACCGCAGGTGGGGCTATTTAATTTTAATGGTTGTTTTGTTTCTGCTTTTTCAAAGTGTGTTTTGGGTTGCTAAATATCCCATGGATGGTATTGAGTGGGTGTTTGGCCAATTGGGTGGATTCCTCAGCAATCATTTACCGGTAACCTGGTGGAGCGACCTGCTGATAAACGGTGTGGTAGCAGGTTTGAGTGGTATTGTAATTTTTATACCGCAGATAATGATATTGTTTGGACTGATAACTATTTTAGAAGATACCGGTTATATGGCCCGTATCAGTTTCCTGTCTGATAAGTTAATGCGCAAGGTTGGTTTAAATGGTAAAAGTGTAATGCCTATGATTAGCGGCTTTGCCTGTGCCGTGCCCGCCATTATGAGTGCAAGAAATATTGAAAATAAAAAAGAAAGATTGCTCACCATCATGATAACACCGTTGATGAGCTGCAGCGCCAGGCTACCGGTGTACACCATTTTAATTGCACTGGTTATTCCATCTAAAGTTTATTTTGGTTTTTTAAGTTTACAAGGGTTGGTGATGATGGCTTTGTATTTAATGGGCACTGTAATGGCGCTGATAGTTGCCTGGGTTATGAAATGGTTTATTAAAAGTACCGAACGCAGCTTTTTTATTTTAGAATTACCAACTTACCGTGCACCCAGGTGGAAGAACGCTTTAACCACCATGGTTGAAAAGGCAAAAATATTTGTGTTTGATGCCGGTAAAGTAATTATGATGATAAGTCTGCTGCTTTGGGCATTGAGTACATACGGACCCAAACAAAAAATGGCTGCGGTTACCGCAAAGTACGAGCAGCTGATAAAAGATAATCCACAACAGGCAGATGAATTAAACAAGCAACGCAAAACTGCATTGCTGCAAAGTTCTTTTGCGGGTACGTTAGGTAAAGCTATTGAACCAGCTATACGTCCATTGGGATACGATTGGAAAATTGGTATTGCATTAATAACTTCATTTGCTGCAAGGGAAGTTTTTGTGGGCACCATGGCAACATTGTACAGCGTTGGCGAAGATGCAGACAGCAACAACAGTACCCTGCGCCAAAAAATGAGTGCTGCTGTAAGGCCCGATGGCAGCAAAGTTTATAACCTGGCTACCGGTTTATCGCTGCTGGTATTTTATGTGTTGGCTATGCAGTGTATGAGTACGCTGGCGGTTGTAAAAAGAGAAACCCGTAGCTGGAAATGGCCAGTAATTCAATTGTTTTACATGACCGGCCTTGCGTATTTTATGAGCTGGGTTGTTTATCAGATTTTTATTTAAAGACATAATAAAACAGCCTTCGCATGAGTGAAGACTGTTTAAATTATTTTACTCTAAGCTCCCTCCTCGGGAGGGTTGGGGAGGCCTCTCTACCAATCAACCGCATAACTAATTTTATTTTTTACCTGCGGATATAATTTGCGATACAATTCGTTCAGCACATCTTCTTTACGTGGCTCGTTATAATAACTGTTGTTAATCATTGCCCAGTCGTTGGCACTTAATGCACGGCTATCGCCATTGTAAGTTGCATGTTCTTCTTCCCAACGGTAGTCTTCTCTAAATGTATTATAAACAATGTTTTTACCGGTTACAAGGTCACGTATATTTATTTCCATATCGGCATTAGCCGTAAAAGATTGCTTGTTAATATTTATGGTTGCATACACGGTTCTGTAAATTGCATGTCCGCTGGTATCACGCCCAACCTGAATCTGCTGGCTTGCATTGCGGGTGTATGTATAGTTTTGTGGGCGTGGTATGTACATATTTTTTAGGGTGAGATTGACTTCCCAATCCGGCTGCACATTATCACGCCTGGCTTCCCAATCGGTATAAAAACGTGCAGGGTAGCGGCTGCTGTTAATTCCTTTTAACTCCCGTACCAAAGTTTGCTGAAAATATTCGTTGCTGTAATTGTAACCAGAATTACCCCAACCCGTATTAAAGAAATAAGAATTATCCTGTACCGGATTAATAACAACATTTACAATTGCATTTTCATAAGCCTGCTCCATTTTTAATTTAGAATCCTGGTAACCAGGTACCAGTTTATCCGATTTTTTAAAATAGTTGTAAGCTTTTTTTGCATCATCACGGCCGGGCCGGTTTAAAAAATCAGAAGCGGTGCTGTAATAATCAGCAGCAGCCTGTTTTTTAATATCGTAAATGGTTTGCTGATAATTAACCGGGTTTACAACACGGCTGGCAGCATCGTTTTCAACAATGGCATCGTGCATTTCCTGCAGCGTGCCGTATGCGCTGATCATTTTATCCCAACGTTCAATATTGTTGGAGCTGTTGTAACTGTTTATTTTACGCAGGTTTCTTTGTTGCGCCAGGTTGTATAAAACCGGTAAAGCGTCCAGGGCAGTGGTATCGCTGTTGTGCTTTTTTAATGTTTTAATGGCATCAAATAGGGTATTATCGTTATCACTGCGTGATAAATAATCTTTATTGGTGGTAGCACAACCAGCTAAAAATACCAGGCTTATTAAAGTGTAAAAAATGTATTTCATAATTGTATCCTCCTTTAGTAATATACGAACAATACAGGGGCCAATGTTACAGGTAATTTATTTGTTATAAAAAGATTAACAGAAGAAATCTTTACTATTTGTTAATAAAAATTCTGAAGGTCCAGTTCGCAGACTTATAGGCGGATTCAATGTTCTATTGCAACGCTTGTTAACAAATATAGTTTTTTAGTAATCAAAAGGGAACGGATTAAATTATTTTGTTTAAAATCATTTCGTTAAATACTTCTGCAGGTGATCTGTAATCTAATGTTTTTCTTG
>JANMBZ010000145.1:0-14963 GCA_031360765.1 Chitinophagaceae bacterium | reverse complement strand
GCTCAAAAAAATCTAGCTCACGGAAATTACAAACTGGTTTTTGATACCGGCAGTTATTTTGCGGCACAAAAAATAAAAGGCTTTTATCCCGAAGTGGAAATTCAGTTTATTGTTTTTGATGATGCACATTATCATGTGCCGTTGCTGATTAATCCATTTGGGTATACTACTTATAGGGGGAGTTAAAACCCCCTGAACTTCGTTCGTTCCCTTAGCAGGGAACCCCTGAAGGGGGAACTTGGAGCATTAAAGTTGAACAACTTTTAGTAAAACAATTATAACAAATAAAAAATGAGTGTATCAATTCCTGCAGAAAAAAAAATACAACTATTTAATAAACTAAAAGAAGCAAATTCTTCTTTTCAACAAATCTATCCGGGCGACAGAACCGAACGTCAGCCTGTGCATACCTTGTATGGCGGCGCCAACCTGTTCAAATATGATGCTGCTGCATCACTTGGTAAAAGAGCCTTGGAAATATTTGAAACCTATGCACCCGATCACAAAGTATTCGGCAATGTATTTGGCATGGATACCACATCAGGCTTCAGCAATAAAGTGTACAATAAAGTAGTTGCCAAATTAAAAGCAGAAGCCATTGAAGATTTTAGAATTGATTTTGAAGATGGCTATGGCAACCGCAGCAACGAAGAAGAAGATGAAACAGCCCGTACGGCTGCATTGGAAGTGGCAAAGGGAATGAAAGAAAAAACTTTACCTCCCTTCATCGGCATCCGCATAAAACCTTTTACCGAAGAGATGAAGGAAAGAGGTTTACGAACGCTGGATATTTTTGTAAGCACATTGGTAAAAGAAACCGGCGGTAAGCTGCCTGATAATTTTATTGTGATGTTGCCAAAGGTTACCATACCGGAACAGCCTGCAACGCTGTCTTCGTTTTTTGATATTCTGGAAACAGAATTAAAAATAGAAAAGGGCATTTTGAAAATGGAGATGATGGTGGAGACAACGCAGGCTATTATGGACATTGATGGAACCAATCCTTTATATCGTTTTATAAAAGCAAGTAGTGGCAGATGTGTTGCGATGCATTTTGGTACCTATGATTATACAGCGAGCTGCAGCATTACCGCCAAATACCAGGAGATGGATCACCCGGTTTGCGATTTTGCTCACCACATGACCAAGGTTGCACTTGCTCACACAGGCATCTGGTTAAGCGATGGTGCTACGAATACGATGCCCATTGGTCCGCACAGGGGCGATAACCTTACGCAGCAACAGATGCAGGAAAATACAGACACTGTTCATCATGCCTGGAAAAAAGGGTATGATCATATCCGCCACTCTTTGTGGAATGGTTTTTACCAGGGCTGGGATTTAAACCCGGCACAATTTCCCATGCGCTATGCAGCTGTATATGCCTTCTTTTTAGAAAGCTACGATGATGCGGTTGAACGATTAAAAACCTTTGTTGATAAAGCAGCCCGAGCAACATTGATTGGTGATGTGTTTGATGATGCAGCAACAGGCCAGGGGCTATTAAATTATTTTTTACGGGCATTGAACAGCGGCGCCATTACGGAAGAAGAAGTGTTGGTAACCGGTTTAACTTTGGAGGAAATACGCGGACGTTCTTTTAAAAAAATATTGGAAAACAGGACAAAGTAACAAATGCAGGTATGGAAATTTATTGCCGAAAAATTAGCAACAGCTCAGGTTGTGATGCTTTTGTATGTACTGGATAGTGAAGGAAGCTCGCCGGGTCGAAATGGTTTTAAAATGGCTGTAGCAACCGACGGAACTATTTGCGGTACAATTGGCGGAGGCATTATGGAACACAAACTGGTGGAAAAAGCCAGGGCTATGCTGGATAAGAAGGAAATGAAAGTTGAGTTGATGCACCAGTATCATGATAAGGAACATGCAACAGATCGTTCCGGTATGATTTGCGATGGTAACCAGTTAAATGTTTTTATACCCCTGACAAACGCCGATGAAAAAAATATTGAAACCATTCTGGAGGAAGGGCTTTACACCATTCAGCTTTCGCCCAAGGGATTAAGTATTCATGAATCGTTGCCTACAGATAAAAACCACAGCCTTCAATTTACATCCAATCTGGATTGGCTTTACAATGAAAAAATAAATCAAAGGCCAATTATCCATATCATTGGTGGCGGGCATGTGAGTCTTGCATTATCTGAGTTAATGTGTTTTCTGGGTTTTTACAGCAAAGTGTATGATGACCGGCCGAAACTGAATACTATCCTGCAAAACTTTTTTGCAAATGAAAAGATTATTGTGCCTGACTATGAGCAACTGGGCGAATACATCAAAGACTGTAAAAATGATTATGCCGTTATTATAACGATGGGATACCGTACCGATAAAATTGCTTTGCAGCAATTACTGCAAAAAGAATTTTATTACCTCGGCATGATGGGTAGTGAACATAAAATAGAAATGTTGATGAATGAATTAAAAGCCGATGGTGTTTCGAAGCAAGCTTTAAAGAAAGTATTTTCACCCATTGGTGTAAACATCTATAGTAAAACAACACCGGAAATTGCAGTGAGTATTGCGGCGGAGATTATTCGTGAAAAAAATAAGGAATTGCCTACGGGGAGAAATTATTAAAATAAAAAGCCTCCGTTTTTCAACGAAGGCATTTTTCAGCGCTGTAGGGGAAGGGATCGAACCTTCACGAGGCAGTTAGCTGTAGTACAAAGTTCGGTGGTCGACCCCGGTCGTTTTATCCGCCTTGCGGCGAACAAAACGGCTCTATGCTACGTTTATCCTGTTATCCTCACCCCCGAGACAAGGGGGCATGTCTGCCATGCTTACGCAATTTCATCACCCCACAATTTGTTCCGGTCTGTACCGGATTGTTTGATAACACAAAACTAAGGCAAAATCTCCATACGTTCAATATATTTTATAAAATATTTGGTAATTATAGAAATAATTCAAATATTTGCTAATTGATTTGAAAATAATCTAAAACTATTTGAATAATGGCAACCAAATTAAATCTTGACAAACTAGATCTGCAGATCATTCATGAAATGATGGAAACTTCAGAGATATCGTATGCCGAACTGGGTAAAAAACTCTTTGTAAGCGGTGGTACTATTCATGTACGTATAAAGAAGCTACAGGAGTTTGGTATTGTTAAAGGTAATAAAATGGATGTAGATATTAAACAACTGGGCTACGATATCACCGCCTTTGTTGGTATTTACCTGGAGAAAAGTTCGCTCTATGATGCAGTTGCCAAAGAACTGATGGGTATACCGGAAATTGTGCGGTTGAATTATATAACCGGTAACTACAGTATGTTTATTGAAATTGTTTGTAAAGATATTAACCAGTTGCGTTTTGTTTTGCACGATGAACTGCAAAAAATAAAAGGCATAGATAGAACCGAAACTTTTATTTCGCTGGAAGAAGGTTTCAGCAGGAATGTACAGGTGGCACCGGTGGAGTAAAAACCCCTTCCGCCCCCTGAAGGGGGAACTCCAGACCCTGATGCTTTGAGCATTCCTCCAAAATGTTAAGGCTTAAATAAATGTGGACTGAGTAAGTTATTTTGCTGCTGCAAGTTCCCCCTTTAGGGGGCGGAGGGGGTTACTCCTTTACATCCACTGCATCCCTCAATCCATTACCCAATAAATTAAAAGCCAGCACCAGCAACATAATAGCAAAGCCTGGTACCAATGCCAGCAAAGGATTGTGTGTGATAATGAAATTGTAATTCTCTTTTATCATTAAACCCCAACTGGGTTGTGGCGGCTGAATACCAATGCCGAGAAAACTTAAACCGGCTTCAACAATAATGGCCGTAGCAAAATTACCGGCAGCAATAACCAGCACCGGCCCCAGTATGTTTGGAAGAATATGGCGTACAATTATCCGGCTATCTTTTAAGCCCAAAGCACGGGCAGCCTGCACATACTCCATCTCTTTAATGGCCATCACTTGCCCACGTATAAGGCGTGCAACACTTACCCACATGGTTAGGCCAACGGCAATAAATATTTGCCAAAAGCCCTTGCCCATGGCCATGGTGATTGCAAAAACCAATAATAATGTAGGGATACTCCACGTAACATTTACCAGCCACATAATTACTTCATCAACCCAGCCACGGTAATATCCGGCGAGTGCACCTAAAATAATACCAAGCGTTAAAGAAATGAGCACTGCAATTAAACCCACAGCCAGGCTCACTCTGGTGCCAATCAATAAACGGCTTAAAATATCACGGCCAAATTTATCGGTGCCTAACCAATATTTTTTGGTGATGATATTTTTTTTAATGTTTGCAGGATTTTTGTTGGTTAGTTGATTAATGGAATAATATTGTACAACGGCTGTATCATCATCAATAAATTTATTTACTAAAAAACTGTCAGCATTGATGCGATAACCTTTGATGGGAATTATTTGAAAATTATTTTTTTTACCATTGATAAAATGATCAAGCCAGTTGCCTTCCGTAATTTCTTTATTGAATATTTTTAAAAACTGCTGACTGTATCCCGGCTTCTTAGCCTGTATCTCCACGGTTTGCAAATCGGCATTGGGCGAATTATCCGGTGCAATAACATATCCAAATATTGAGATCAAAACAGCCATTACAATAACAATCAACCCAAATATAGCGCCCATGTTTTTTTTGAGTCGCTTCCACATAGCTGCTTTAAAAGAAAAAGGTTGCTGCATGCTGTAATTTACTGTTTATCGTTTGCATCCAGCTTTAAAACATCACTGGTCCATTCCCTTATTTCCTGGCAAAGCAGATCGTATTCTTCCCAGGATTTACCAAAAGTTGGTATCATCTCTTTTAGTTTTGATTGCCAGTGTGCCGAATTAAAATCTTCAGGAAAACAATTCTTTATTACATTCAGCATTGCCGACACTGCCGTTGATGCACCTGGCGAAGCTCCCAGCAAAGCCGCCAAACTACCGTCGGCACTGCAAACCAGCTCGGTGCCAAATTCAAGAATACCGCCTTCCTTTTCATCTTTTTTAATTACCTGTACCCGCTGGCCGGCAATCACCAGTTCCCAATCTTCTTTTTTTGCGGATGGATAATATGCACGTAACGCATCCATGCGATCATGATCGGATTGTGTTACCTGTTGTATCAAATATTTTGTAAGCGGAATGTTGTGCCAGCCTGCCGAAAGCATGGGTACCATATTGTGCCACTCAATACTTTTAGGCAAATCAAAATAACTGCCGTTCTTTAAAAATTTAGTGCTGAAACCAGCAAAGGGCCCAAACAACAATTCTTTTTTACCCTTGATGATTCGTGTATCTAAATGTGGTACACTCATGGGTGGAGAACCAACCGATGCTTTACCATAAACTTTTACGGCGTGTTGTTTAATAACATTCTCATTGGTGCATTTTAACCACTGACCACTTATTGGGAAACCGCCATATCCTTCCGCTTCTTTAATATCCGATATTTCCAGCAGGGGCAATGCACCGCCACCAGCACCAATAAAAACAAAATCAGCCTGCATTTTTATTTTATCATCCTGCTCTAAATTTTTTACGGTTACTTCCCATTTACCATCGGCTGTTTTTTCAAGGTCTCTTACTTCGTGATTTAAATAGAGCGTAACATCCGGTAGGGTTTGCAGGTATGCAACAATCATATCGGTAAGGGCGCCAAAATTTACATCGGTACCAATATCCATTTTGGTTGCGGCGCAATTTTCTGTTTCATCTCTGTCCTGCATTACCAGCGGCATCCATTCTTTCAGTTCACTTGTATCTTCGGTAA
The DNA here is from genome assembly GCA_031360765.1 of Chitinophagaceae bacterium. Lineage (GTDB taxonomy): Bacteria > Bacteroidota > Bacteroidia > Chitinophagales > Chitinophagaceae > Ferruginibacter. Next base: position 9,202 of record JANMBZ010000145.1, on the reverse strand, counting down.
ACTGCATACCGGCAAATAATTTGTTTTGTGTTAATGCTTGATGCCGCTTTTTAAGGAAGGCAACATTGTCATCGCCCCAAACAAAACTGATATGCGGCACATGGTTGATAAAATTTGCAGCAATATATTTTTGCTGCACCAGGTAAGACCAGAATTGTTTGCTGGTTTCAAACTGTGAAGCGATTTTTATTGCCTTGCTGATATCGATACTTCCATCTTCTTTTTCAGTAGTGTAATTCAGTTCACAAAATGCTGAGTGACCGGTTCCTGCATTGTTCCAGGCATCTGAGCTTTCTTCGGCAGCTTTATGTAACCGCTCAAAAATGGTAATTGAAATATCGGGCATCAACTCTTTTAAAAACACAGCAAGCGTTGCACTCATAATGCCTGCGCCAATTAAAACTATATCGGGTTTGGGTTTCATTTTTTTAATTTAAATTAATCATTTTACATTCCTTCCTTTCCAATTATAACTGCCAAATTTTCCAAGCCAGCCTGCAATTACGGTGTATAAAATATGAAAAAGTTGCATCAGCGGAAAAAGCCACAACAAACTTTGCTTACCAAAAAATTTTGCCACCCGGTAAAGAAAAATTAATTCTGCTATAGTTTTTAAAAAGAGCAACAATAACCATACGCCCATAATTGAGCATTGAATATTGAGCATTGAATATTGAGCATTATCAAATACAGCAATTACCGGAAGCACCAAAAGCAATACATTCACAATATAAACCAGCAACAGTACCACAAAAATTCTTTTATCATCGTACTTATCGGCCTTACTGGCCCAGCGTATGCGTTGGTTAATAAAATCTTTTACGGAATGTACCGGGGCTGTCTGAACAATCGCTTCTTTCGATTTTAAGAACATTACTTTATCGGGCCACTGCTTATATATTTTGTGCATCAGCAGCATATCATCGCCGCTGGCAATATTATCAATACCTGCAAAACCACCAACAGCTTCAAATGCTTTTTTTGTATAAGCAAGATTGGCACCATTGCACATGCTGTGTATTTTTTTATGTACCGACGCACCGGTAATGCCTTGCAGCATGGCAAAGTCAAGCGCCTGAAACATTTCTATAAAATTAAAACTGCAGTTGATGGAAACCGGCGCAGCAATAAATTGGGGTTGATATTGCTCATAAAAAGCAGCAATGTTTTGTAACCAGCCTTCTTTTACAATACAATCCGCATCGGTGCAAACAATCAGTTCGCCGGATGATTGCACAATGGCAATTTCAATGGCTTTCTTTTTGTAGGAATTTAATTCATCGCTTACAAAATCTTTTAAGGAGATGAGTTTTACATTTTTGCCTTCGTACAGTTTTACGATGGCTGCTGTGTTATCGGTTGAATGATCATCAACAACCAACACTTCAAATAAATCCTTTGGATAAGTTTGATTGCAAATAGAACTAAGGCAAACTGCAATATTTGCCTCCTCATTCCTTGCCGGAATAATAACGGTAATTTTTGTAGAAGGTTTAAAATCTGAAATCTTAAATCCGAAATCCGAAATCGAAACCCAGCTTCTCCAATAGTAAAGTATGAGCAGCACATACAAACCGAAAACGATTAATAAAATGATGAGTAAAGCCTGCTGCATATCAATGTTTCTTGTTTCTAGTTGTTCGTTCTTTGTTTCTCGTTGGGTGCCTTAAATTCACAAGGGCCAAACGAGAAACATATAACCAGAAACGACTAACAGTTGCCACAAAAATAAATTTTAAAATTTCAAACGAATGATTATCTTTGTTTAGTTGCATAAACAACTATATGCCAAACAACCAATTTAAAAAAGGAGAACTCTACAGCTTTATAACCGGTAAAGCCAGCACGGCCATCGGGCGCAGGTTGCAGAAAAATTTTAAACAAGCCAATATTGAAATAACTATTGAACAGTGGAGTGTGTTGTATCATTTATGGAAAGTAGATGGCATGAGTCAGCAACAATTATGCGATGCAACTTTTAGAGATAAGCCCAGCATTACCAGGCTGGTTGATAACCTGGAAAAACTGAAACTGGTAAAAAGAAATGCATCTAAAGAAGACCGAAGAAAAAACCTGATTGTATTATCGCCGGAGGGAAAGCAACTGGAAGAACATTGTATGGAAGTGGCCAACACAACATTAAACGAAGCATTGCAGGGCGTAACACACGGGCAAATTGAAATTGCGAAAGAGGTTTTGCAGATGGTGTATGATAATTTGAAATAAGCCAAACCCCCTCCGCCCCTCCTGAGCGATAGTCGAAGGAAAGAGGGAACTTATCGAAGCGAGTGGTGCGTATGATAATTGAAAAGAAATTTTATTAATAATACTTCAAAATAATCTTTATGAGCACAGCAACAAACGCAACCACCACAGCCCTTAAAGGCGGCGAATGGTTAATTAAAGAAAGCAATGCATTTGAAACCTACACACCCGAAGACTTTAACGAAGAACAACTGATGGTGAAGGATATGTGCATTCAGTTTTTACATTCAGAGGTTTTGCCAAATGTGGATAGGATAGATAAAATGGAACCGGGCCTGATGCCATCGCTGATGGTGAAAGCCGGTGAGCAAGGTTTGTTGGGTACTTCGGTTCCCGAAGACCTGGGCGGACTGGGTAAAGATTTCATCACTTCTACTTTGGTGAACGAAGGTTTGGGTGGCGGATTTTCTTTTAGCGTGGCCATTGCAGCACACACGGGTATTGGTACTTTACCTATTTTATATTTTGGTACCGAAGATCAAAAGAAAAAATACATTCCAAAACTGGCAAGCGGCGAGTGGAAGGGCGCTTACGGTCTTACCGAACCTAACAGTGGCAGCGATGCACTGAGCGCAAAAACAACGGCTGTACTTAGCGAAGATGGAAAAAATTATATCCTCAACGGACAAAAATGCTGGATAACAAATGGCGGCTTTGCTGATGTTTATACGGTGTTTGCAAAAATTGACGGCGATAAATTCAGCACCTTTATTGTTGAGCGTGGTATGGAAGGTTTTACCCAGGGGCCTGAGGAACACAAGATGGGCATTAAAGGTTCATCAACCGTGCAATTGTATTTTCAGGATTGTAAAGTACCGGTTGAAAATTTATTGGGAGAGATTGGCAAGGGTCATATTATTGCCTTCAACATTTTAAATATTGGTCGTTTAAAATTATGTGCTGCTGCTTTGGGCGGAGCAAAAATGTCATTAAACGATACCATTACTTATGCCAAAACACGTGAGCAGTTTAAAACTGCCATAGCCAACTTTGGTGCAATAAAATACAAACTTGCCGAAATGGCCATTCGCATTTTTGCCAGCGAAAGTGCTTTGTACCGTACTGCCAAATGGGTTGATGATAAAGAAAGCGAAATGGAAGCCGCTGGTAAAAGTTTTGCCGAAGCATTATTGGGTGCTGCTGAAGAATATGCAGTAGAATGTGCCATTTTAAAAGTGCATGGCAGCGAGGTATTGGATTATGTGGTAGATGAAGGTGTGCAGGTGCATGGCGGCAACGGCTTTAGCGATGAATACAGTGCCAGCCGTGGTTACCGCGATAGCCGCATTAACCGCATTTACGAAGGCACCAACGAAATTAACCGCCTGCTTACGGTAGATATGATTTTAAAACGTGCAATGAAAGGAAAGCTTGACCTGATGGGCCCTGCCATGGCCGTTAGTAAAGAGTTAATGAGCATACCCGAGTTTGGTAACGATGATGAAACCTTGTTTGCAAAAGAGCGCAAGACGATTTTAAACATGAAGAAAAGTATTTTGATGGTTGCTGGTGCAGCCGTACAAAAACTGATGATGAAACTAAATGACGAACAGGAAATATTAATGAACATTGCCGACATGAGTATTGAAACATTTGAAGCAGAAAGTGCCTTGCTGCGTATTATTAAGATGGTTGATAAGCAGGGCGAAGCTGCCAGCCAGATACAGATTGATATGATGCGTTGTTATTTAAATGATGCTGTTGATAAAGTAAACAAAGCCGGTAAAGAAGCGATCAATGCATTTGCCGGTGGCGATGAGCAGCGCATGATGCTGCTGGGCTTAAAGCGGTTTACAAAAACAGAACCATTTAACAGCAAAGATGCTAGAAGAAGAATTGCTGATAAGCTCATTGCAGAAAATAAATATTCTTGGTAAAACCTTTTGTATAAAATTAAAAGCCCGCTTTATATTTAAAGCGGGTTTTTTGTACTGGCACAATTTTGGTATAGATATTAAACAGCATCATTCCCCAATTCAAAAAAACTTTATGGCAAATAAAAAAGCAGCAAATAAAACTCCGGTAGCAAAAAAGACTGCACCTAAAAAAGCTGCAGCAAAGCCTGTTGCAAAAAAAGCCCCGGTAGCTATCGGGGTTAAAAAATCAGAAAACAAGGCTGCCGCTTCAAAAGCGAATACAGCAGCTACAAAAAAAGTTGTAGCTAAACCTGCCTTAAAAAAATCTGGTAAAGCTGTACCGGCAAAAAAAGCCATTTCAAAGTCAGGTACTGTAATTAAAAAAACGCCTGCAAAAAAAGCTGCAACCGCTAAGCCCGTAACTAAGCGTGGTAGTGATGTAAAAAATAAATCGGTTGTAAAGCCTGCAACCGCTATTTCAAAAAAGCAAGTGCCTGTTAAAGCAAAACAGCAATCGCCTGCAAATTCCCAGGAGCCTATACCTACAATGGCTTCTGATGATGATACAGTTGCCAAAGCAGCAAACATACAGGATGAAAATAAACCTGCGATGATAGTGCCTGGCGCAGATCCTGTTAAAGTATCAGACCCTTTATTGGCATTTGATAAACATACAGCAGAGAAAGCAATGAGCAAAGGCGATCCGCACAGCAAATTAAAATATTCATCCAAACCTAAAAATGCTATTAAGCCTTCGGGTAAAAAACCATTGTGGTAAAAAGAAACGAGCACAACAACTCCATCATATATCGTGAAGATTAGGATGCCTGTTAGTAAACCACAGATTTATTATCAGGATGTAGTGAAAAAGATTGACTAAGCAATTGGTCAATCTTTTTTTATTTAAAGAATGTGAAAATGAAATTAGAAGGTATGAACCTGCGGTAAATGTTTGCAAATCTGCATTTTTATAGCAGCAAAATCTTTGCTTTCCATATTATAAATTTCCGGATAATGGGAATTGATTTTAAGCAATTAAAAAAAATCAACCGTTGTTATTATGATTGGTTACGGTTTTCTTTTCAGGCGTAGCTTTTTGGTGCTGTTGCATAAAAGCTAGTTTGCGCATATAAAACGCATAATCACGTGTGTGTACACGGCCAAATATGCTATGTTGCTGAAACAGGGGATTTTGTGTATCCGGCGAAACATTGTAAGATAGCCTTATCATGATGTTTTGTTTTATTTATTATAAAACAAAAGCGTGCCAGAAATTAATTTAAGTATTCTGAAGAGGATTCATTAGCCTAGGCATCTCCCATCATTTAACTGCTAAATTGGTTTTTAAAACATAAAAACTGCCACAAAAGATATTTACATTTGTTTTTATGAAAACAGTTTTTCTTTCTTTTTACATGCTGATGGCACTTAACACTGCTGCACAAAGTAAACAATATTACAACTCTAATTGGGAACCAAGTAGTACCGAAGATGCCCGTTTTGTTTCACTGGTAGATAAAACAGACAGCGGATGGGTGCGGCGTGATTTTTATCTGAGCACCAAAAAATCGCAGATGAAGGGTTTGTATAAAGACAGCGCTTTAAAAATTAAGAACGGATGGTTCAGATATTTTTATGCAAATCAGGTTTTGTCTTCGCAGGGAAATTTTGTGAATGGGAAAAAAGATGGATTATGGCTTTCCTATTATTATAGCGGTATAATGAAAGACTCTATTTATTACAAAATGGGGCTACCTAAAAGCACACGGGGCTGGCACAGCAATGGAAACCCAAGCGACTCATCCGCAATTAATGAAGATGGTACGGGTACTTATATGGCCTGGTTTGATAACGGGCAACCGTTCTCTTTAGGCAGGGCGTATAAGGGCAAGAAGGAAGGGAAGTGGCAGTATTACCATAAAAACGGAAACCTTGCCGCAGTAGAAGAATATGAAATGGATAATGTTTCATACCGTGCCTATTACGATGAGAACGGAGTGCAACTGGCAGATACAACCAACAAAGCCAGGCCGGCAGCGTTTAAAGGAGGTGAAAAAAAATGGAAATCTTTTCTTACTGCCAACCTGGAATTTCCAACAGGAGTTACATTAAAAAACACAGAAAAAATTACGGTAGTAATTGATGCTACAATTGATGAGGAAGGAAATATCAGCGATGCTTTTGTATCGGTACCGGTGCATCCTAAATTTGACGAAGAAGCATTAAGGGTATTAAATAAATCGCCCAAATGGATTCCGGCAATTGCCTACAACCGCTATGTAAAATTTTATATAAGGCAGTCCATAACCTTTGGCCAATACGATTTTTAATAAGTATTGATGCATACATCCTCAATACATCTCCATCTCCATCATCAGTTCTTCCATTGGGCTGCGGCCAAGCTGCAGTAGCACCGTATTGCAGCGGTGCAGTAAGGGAGCAGGTAAATCGCCGGTGTAGGCATGGTTCCAGAAAGTGAGCAACAGGTTTTGCTGAATGGCCGTAAGCGGCTCCTGCAGTTTTAATATCAAATAATGCAGGGCCGATATTTCTTCATCTTTTAAATGATTAAAAGCATTGTTGGCCAGCAGATCGATCGTTAGCGAAAGTACCGTTTTACTTTGCAGCATATGTATGGGTTTATGAGGTGTAATCTCAAACTATAACGTAAAGAAATTGTAAAGCTTGTGTTATGCAATTGTGTTGTGGAGATAATGTGGAAAGCCTGATTAGATCAGGCATTGCTATATTCTTGTTTAGAAATTATAAATCCCGGTACGGGGAAAATCTGGTATTGTATGGAGAACACAGCAGGCCAGTTTTGAATGCTATGCAGATCGTGAACAAACTGCGGTATGGTTAAGCTGCTCTCTTTAAAAGTTAAGGTATGATTGTTAAATACCCTTATATCTGTAAGCAATGCAAGTCTTGAAAAAGAGGGTTGAGCTGGTTGCTGAACCTCGAGTTTGGTTACCGGAAAAACAGCAGCACCTATTTGCTGTTCGGCTGCCATTTTTAATGCTTCGGCTTTTGTAAAAACAAGCAGGGTCTCTAAATGGATAAACTTTATTTCATCATCCATTTTGCTATTGTGTAAAACAGCCGCAACTTCAATCATTTCAGGTATCAATATTGCCTGTGGACATTGCCCAAGCAGGTTGGCAACAATACTTACCTGTGGCTCGGTTTTTAAAGAGGGCATCATGGTTTCTGAAAGTATAATATCGGGCTGCACTTGTGTAGGCACCTGGTATGTAACTGCATCTGCTTCTGCAACCTGCAATACATAAGGCTGCAGTTTAAAATATTGGATGATACTGTTGAGGTAGCCAATACTCACTGGATTAATATCCAGCAACAGCATGTTTAATTCACTTGCATTAAACATGGTTGCCAAGGGAATAAGCAGTGTAGCAAAGGGCCCGGTACCGGCATACAAAACGGTAACCGCTTTGTTTGGGTTTGCCTGCAGCTTTGTTGCAATGGCTTCTTTTAACCCAAGCATAAAAACACGGGTACGCATAAAATCCCTGATGCACCAGGCCGCAGCCCCCGGCGATACTGCCTGCCCTGCTGCACTCTGCAGGTGTTTTTGGTTTACTGTATCCGTTTCATCAAACCCCGTAACCTGGTAAAAAAAATTGAGTAAACCGGTACAGGCATTCCGTATTTGCCCGTAACTGCTTTCATCAGCAAGCAGTATTTCTGTAATTATTTTCAGCTCGGCCAGTGTGGGTTTCATGAAGTTGTTTCTTTACTTCTTTACAGTTGCTTTATAAATACCAATGCGGTGAGATCTTAATAAATAAGATGAACTTACTGCATTGCCCGCCAATTGAAAACTAATAGCATCCGAAGATTGATTGGGCATGTGGCAATCAATACAATTATCCTGTAATGCAGTGCCGGCGCCAGGTTTTACGGTACAAAAATTACCAGCCGCCTGGTTATGGCAGCTCATACATTTTTGCGAATAAACAGCCACCGGCAAATTTGCATTGCTATGCGGATTGTGGCAGGTACTGCAGTTCATGCTGCTGCTTTGCAAAAAACATTTGCTCTGCCTTAATAAATTAAACTGGTTACCATGCACATCAAAATGGTTTGTGCTATCGGCTGTAACTGATTGTAAAAAATAATTGGCAAGTGTATCACCCGGCCTGAACATAAATCTTGATTGTATTTTTCTTTTATCATTGCCTGAGTGGCATAAGGCACATTGATCTAATTGCTGCTGCCGGTTCAACGTTTTGCTGCTTACAATAAAGCCGGCCGATTTTATGCCGGGGTTCTCTTGCTGAAAAGCAACATGCGCTGCCGCAGGCCCATGGCAGCGCTGGCAACCAATGCCCAATACCAGCGAGTTTTTTTCAAGGAGTTCTATGGTTTCATCATGCTCAAAATAATTACCGCCGGGGGCATTGTTTTTTTTGTTGCGTACATAACTGCTGTGGCACTCAAAACAATCTACCCCAATAAGCCGGGTAAACTCTGGCACTGTTGCCGAAAAACCCGGGCTGGTACCCCAATTATTTACCGCCCTATAATAAGATACCGGTAACTCGTAGGTATGCTCATCCATCCAGTACAGCGATGTTTGCGCATGGCGGGTACCAAAAACAATATCAAAACGCCGGGTTAATATGGGGCTGTTGTTTTTGTACAAAACCTGATACAGTCCGCTGTCTCTTTGCTCCATCTGTAGTTTGGTAATGCTGTCGTACATGAAACTGTTATGCCCTTTGGTAAAATTGCCCAGTACATTTTTTGCAGTGGCTGTTGCCGAAGCTAAAAAGTGAGCTGATATGATGGCCGAATCGTAAATGGCCTGGTGGCATTGTCTGCAGGTTTGCTCCGGCGCAAAGGCGGTGCCACGGGCATCGGGCATGGCGTTTTTATGAATGCACTGCGATAGAAAAATGATGAGCACAAAAAGTACCGCTGCCATTGCCAATACCTTTTTGTTTTTTTTCATGCCAGTAAATTAAAACTTTTTTTATGCAAACCCTGCAATTGTATAACTATAAAAGAGGCGTTTGTTTTTTATCTGCATACCGGGTAACCGCTAACAGTACATATTA
>JANMBZ010000233.1:0-27450 GCA_031360765.1 Chitinophagaceae bacterium | reverse complement strand
CATATAGAAGCCTGTCCGCATTTGCACCGTAACATTCAGCAAATAAAAAACTTAGGCATGCAGGCAGGCGTAGCAATTAATCCGCATACACCGGTAGAAGCTCTAAAAGATGTTTTGGCCGATATTGATATGGTTTGTTTGATGAGTGTAAACCCTGGTTTTGGCGGACAATCATTTATCCCCCATACTTTGCTTAAAATAAAACAACTGCGTGAAATGATTGATGAACGCTCTTTATCGGTTAAGATTGAAGTAGATGGCGGCGTTACTTTAGAAAATGCAAAAACAATTATTGATGCAGGTGCAGATGTACTGGTGGCTGGCAGCACCGTATTTAAAGCCGCTGACCCCATTGGGATGATTGCTGCATTGAAGAATTTATAATTATTTGTTACCTCGGATAATTAACAGCAGATCCTCAGGGATTGGCATTCGCATCAAAGGAGGAACATTCGCTCCTCCCGTGTTGCCTGAAGGTATTTTACCCACGAATGATTTTACGCCACCAAACAATAGTCTTGGTATCTGTCCAAAAACCTCCTTTCTATTTTTTATTTTTATACCAAAGCGCAGCATTTTCCAATGCACAGCAGAATGCGCTAACGGGTAAGGCTGGCCCAGTATATGTGCCCTTTCCAGATGGTGCCAGCTCTGCTGGTAATGCTTAATATCAAACGTAGATTTTGCCAGCAAAAGTTCATCCTTATAAAATGGTTTCAGGCTATCTGGCATAAAAGTATATATTTTCATTACAGTTTAATTTTAATGCCTCCATTTACCACAAACCCTTCAGTATGATTCCATATCTCATCAAACGATGGATTATTATACGGCGGATTTACTACTTTTTTATATTTGCTCTGCCGTTGATCGGTAAAATTTTCAAAATTTATAAATACAGAAACTTTCCTGAATGTTTTTTGCGCCATAAAACCAAACTCCCAAAAAGATGGAGTACGGCTTCCATTATTCAGATATTGATTACCAGTTAAATAACCTTCCAGGCCTAATTTAAAATTATCTTCTTTTTCATACATCAGGGTAAGGTTCAGTTTATTTTTGGGTATTAAACGTAAAAACCGGTTACCAGAAAGATATCCTGCTTCTGCATTTGTAAAAGTATAGCCCAAAAATAATTTAAGATCTTCTTTGTAAATGAATTTAAGATTTGTTTCAAACCCACTGCTGGTAATATTTGCAGAAGAATTAGAGAATGAGTAATTACCAAAAGCATCTGTATTTAATACCAATGGTTTATTGATACGTGTATAAAAAAATAATTGGTTAATACTGAATGCAAGATCACCGGTTATTTTTGTTTTAAAATTTATATCGGCTGTTCCGCCAACACTTTTTTCTGCCTGCACATTATTTAAAGCCCGCAGATTTTGATATTGCAGTCTTTCTGTTTCCTCCGTAAAAACAGTAGGGCTTTTATATCCTAAACCTCCCCCTATGCGTGAGCTTATTTGATTACTGATTTTAAATAATGCAGAAAATCTCGGCAAAATAAATGTTTGGTTTTTTGAATAACCAGTATTTTTAAACTGCACATTATCTATCCTTAAGCCACTTTCTAAAATTACCCTTTGTGCAATATCCCAGGTATCCTGTAAATACACACCCGTAGTAAATGTCTGTGCATCCAGCACCGCCAAATTGCGGTGTTTAAATTTATCAAATACAATATTCAATCCACCTATAAGAGTATGCTTTTGCCTTTTTATCAGTAGTGATAAATCAGTAAAGCTATTTGTATTAAACCCCGAAAAAGAATAAGTTGGCAACATAATAACTCTGTCGAATAAACCTAGGCTTTGCTTCAGTTTTAATAGATTGCCACTCTTAAATTTTTTGTCAATCTCCAGCGTGGTAGTATTTCTTATAGTACTGTTTTCTTCAAAATAAGTATGCAAAGCACTTCCATTTCCCTTTATTTTAACCATATCTCCTCCGGTATTAGAACCCCAGGTATAACTATTACCCAGCATGATGCTCATTGATTCAACCGGGTAAAAAAACAACCTTGGATTGATAGTAAAATTTTTGCTTTTGGGCAGTTCAGAAAAATCGTCTTTATCAACATCGTAAGCTTTCTGCAGATTACCCAACCCCAAAAAACTAAACCCGAATTTTCCTCGTTTTTGTGAAATGTAAGTACCAATATTTGTTTGGCCAATATGCGATTGGTTAAACATAAAATCAGCTTCTAATTTTTCTTGCGGCAGTTTAGAAATAAAGTTTACTACTCCCGCAATAGCGCCACCACCGTATAATGTAGATGCAGGGCCTTTTATAACTTCTACCTGTTTTAAATCAAGCGGCGGAATTTCCAATATACTCAGACCACTTGCAAAATTACCATAGTTAGGATAGCCATCTTTTAAAAGCTGGGTGTATTTTCCATCGAGCCCCTGCACACGAATACTGGCATTGCCGCTGGTAGCAGATGTTTGCTGCACCTGCAAGCCGGTACTTTCGTGCAGTAGCATAGATACATTTGCCGGACGCATATTATTTTTTTCATCCAGTTCTTCTCCATCAATGGTTTCAACACGTGTGGGCGTGCTGGCAATTGTACGGCTGGTTCGTGTACTCTGTACAATCACTTCTTCCATCTCTTCATTAATTGCAGATAAAAAAATGGTAACCGTATTTTTATCTGCCAAAGGAAAAATAAATTCTTTTGTAATCGTTTCATATCCTGTAAAGCTGAAAGAAATAGCTTGCTTACCATTGGGTATATTGTTTAATTCCACAATGCCTGTGCTATCGGCAGTGTTGCCATTTGCACTATTTTTAAAAACCATGCTGGCGCCACCTAATGGCAGCAGTGTTTTGCTGTCTTTGAGGACTGCAGTAAAACTATTTTGTGCTGTTACACTATATACAAGTAAGGTTGCCAAAAGCAACGTAAATATTTTTTGCATTAAAATTATTTTAAGATAAGATGATCAGTTTCTTCACTAAAAACTAAAGCATCTTTGGCGGCTGCCATATATTTCCAAAGTAGTTGGATGGAAGTGAGATATTATTGTAAAAAGAAAACTTTGATTTTTTTACTATCAGCTTATTGATACCAGTCAGAACTGTCTGAAAATTTACAGAAACCAAATGCACGCAGCAGGTGCAGCTGCAAAAATCACCACAATCTGCTTTTCCATGTTCATTATGATTTGTAGTTGTTGTAAGAACAGTTTGTAAAGAATCCTTACAGTCATCTTCTCCGGCACAGGCAAAGCCCGGAAGCAGAAAAAGGTAAACATTAAATATGAGCATGATTGCTTTCACACAACAAAAATAAAAACATTTCTTCTGTAAATAAAAGTATTATCACAACGAGGTTGCAATCACAGATAAATTTGTACGTTTAAGGTGATGTAATAGATCATCCAAAAAATGTTTCCAACAAAATCACTTTACTTCATCCAGTTTTTTGTACATCAGTTCTACCACTGCCAGGTTTAGCTTCAGCCAGTTGCGTTCTCCTTTTGGCCAGTCGTACTTTTGGCTTAGTAATTTATCTGCAAGTTTATATGCCTGCATAGCCTGCTCTTCGTTGTAAAAACAATTAATCCAGTTATCCTTCAGCTCGTCTTTCTTTTTTATAAAAATGGCACCGCCATACCATTTAAAACAACTGGGCAGGCCCCAGAATGAAATGGCCTTATCATCTTTTGCCAATGCACTTTTGTAAAATAAAATGAAGAAATAAAGATTCCCTTTTAACCGTTGGTGAATCGCCAGATCTGATTCTTTATTTTTTGGTTTAATGCGCCAGCGGTTATTCTCCAGAAAATAAGGTTCGTCATGGGGATTTTTAAATCGTTTGCCGGGTGCAATAAATTTTAAATTGGTGCGGCTGTTTACACCTATGTTTACCAAGGTTAATTCATCGGCTGCTATTTTTGCAATTTTGTAAATATCCTTACTCTTGTCTATTGAGTTAGTAAGCGTGATGGTTTTTGCAGCATCGTCATATATCCAGTTGCCATAATCAAATGTATTGCGTGGGTTTTTTAAAAACGTTCCCCTGGTTGATAAATACAAACTGCGGTATGCAATTTCAAATTTCGAATTTTCCAGCATGCCTTCCAGACTTTCGGCATCATCTTCCAAAACCCAATCCTGGCAGAGTATGTTGTAAATATTTTCGGCAGTATCCAGGTAAACAAGCTCGGGCTTATTTTCAGCTGTTGCGTTTTCTGCAACTTTAACTTCACTCACTTCCACCTCCCCGGGGCTTTTGCTGTTACACGAAAAAATAATAGTTGAAATAACAATTGCAGTAAAAAATTTTCTGATCACTATATAATTTTTTGTGCTGTAAATTTAGCGCATTGTAAAACACATAAAATATATATCTTCATAGAATGAGAACGGCCTTTACCACCTTTATAATACTGCTTACTTTCACTGTTTTTTCGCAAACTAAATCTGCAATTATCAGCGGCCGGGTGGTTGATGAAAATGATAACCCAATTACACGTGTATCGGTTATTATATTGGGCAAACAAACCGGTATTTCTACAAACGATAGCGGCACATTTCGCATCAAAGTTCCTGCTGGTAAAGCTTTTGCGTTGGTATTTACCTACACCGGTTATAACGAAACCCAAAAGAATTTTTACCTGAGTGATGGAGAAGAAGAAAAAATAACCATACAAATGGATCGTGGCAGCCAGACATTAAAAACAGTCGAAGTAAGTACCGAAAAAGAAAGAACCGAAACCGGGCTTGTAAAAATAAATCCTAAAAACGCCATCACATTACCCAGCACTACCGGCGGTATCGAAGCTTTGATAAAAACCCTGGTAGGCAGCAATAACGAACTCACATCGCAGTACAGTGTGCGTGGTGGCAACTACGATGAAAATTTAATTTATGTAAACGACTTTGAAATATTCCGCCCTTATCTCGTTCGTAGTGGCCAGCAGGAAGGCCTCAGTTTTATAAACCCAGAGCTGGCAAAAAATGTAAATTTTTACACTGGCGGTTTTCAGGCAAAGTATGGCGATAAAATGAGCAGCGTGCTGGATATTCAATACAAAAACCCAACAAGCTTTGGAGGTTCAGCCTATGTAAGTTTGCTTGAGCAGGGTTTGCATGTAGAAGGCGCAGCCAAAAAAGGTAAAATAAGTTACCTGCTTGGTATGCGCAACCGCAGCAATAAAAATTTATTAAAAAGCCAGGAAACGGTTGGCTCCTACATTCCATCATCATCCGACATGCAGGCATTTGTAACCTACAAAATCAGTAACAAATTACAGCTTGAATTTTTAGGAACATACTCCGTTACAAAATTCACGCTTTTTCCTGAATCCGTTCAAAAAACAACTTCTGTTTTCTCACCACTCTTTACAGCAAACCTTGGTTTGGATGTTGCTTTTGAAGGACAGGAAAGAGATGGCTACAAAACAAACCTCATCGGCCTTAGTTTAATACACTCACCCAACAAAAAAATAAAACTTAAGTGGATGGTAAGCCGCTTTCAAAATAAAGAAAATGAAAACTTTGATATTGCCAGCACATACCTTTTTGGCGACCGTGATTTTGACCGCACCAGCAGCACTTACGGGCAAATTGTAAACCCACTGGGCGCCGGATATTATCAAAACTATGGCCGCAACGAGTTGAATATAAATGTGTACAATGCAAGCCTGAAGGGCGTTTACAATGCTGGCAAACATGCCTTACAATTTGGCAACAGCATTGAACAAACCAATATTAAAGACAAACTTACAGAATGGGAATACCGTGATAGTGCCGGTTATTCCCTACCCTACAATCCAGCGCAATTAAATTTATTCAGCAGCATTAATTCAACCGCCGATCTTAACATACAAAAATTCAGCGGTTATTTGCAGGATAATATCCGCATGGGCACATCAAATAACATTACGCTGCAGGCCGGTGTTCGTTACAACTATAATTCGCTCAACAAAGAATTTTTAATAAGTCCACGTATGCAGTTTAGCATTAAGCCCAACTGGAAAAAAGATGTGGTTTTAAAACTGGCCGCAGGCGCTTACCACCAACCGCCCTTTTACCGGGAGTTGCGTAAATACGATGGCTCATTAAACACACTGTTAAAGGCACAAAAAAGTTACCAGGTTGTTGCCGGTATGGATTATAATTTTAAAGGTTTTGGCAGCCGGCCCTTTCGCATAACTACAGAGGCGTATTACAAAACTATGAGCGCTGTAGATGTGTATGATATTGACAATGTAAAGATCCGCTATTCAGGTAATAACAATGCAAAAGCGTATGCAACCGGTTTTGAAGCAAGGCTTTTTGGTGAGTTGGTAAAAGATGCCGAAAGCTGGTTAAGCATAGGCATTATGCAAACCAAAGAAGACCTTGATAATGATTTTTATTACCAGTACAAAAATGCCGCAGGAGAAATTATTACCGCAAAAAGTACCGACCAGGTTGCTGTTGACAGCATTAAAAATAATGTTGGTTTTGTGCGCCGGCCAACCGACAGGTTAATCACCGTTGGGTTATATTTAGAAGATTATCTTACTACCAACAAAAATTTAAAATTTCATTTAAACCTGTTGTACGGCAGCAATATGAGTTACAATATCCCCAACAGTGTTAAGTACCGCAATGCACTCGTTATAGAGCCGTATATACGTGTGGATGCAGGTTTTAGCGCACAACTGCTCAGCGAAAAAAGCCAGCGGCGCAGCCATAGTCCATTCCGCAGTTTCCAAAACATCTGGGCAAGTTTTGAAGTATTTAATCTTATAGATCGCCGTAACACTATCTCATTTCAACTCATAAAAGATTTTGCCGGTAATGTGTATGCACTGCCAAACCGTTTAACGCCAAGGTTGGTTAATTTTAAAATTGTAGGAAGATTCTAAGCGAAGTTTGAAGAATAAAAACTGAAGAATGTTTTTTTGAAGATTCCATTTTGCAAGGCTATTTATTTTTGTTGTTTCAACACTCTTGCCAGCCTGCTGTTGTCTTTTTAACATACCTCTCAAACCTGCAAACACTTTAGCATCGGCTCGTTACATAAAAACACAAAAATGAGCATCTATCCGGATGTATTAAATCAAGCTAAATGCACTAAAGATTGATTTAAAAAAAACAGATACTGTAATGTGCAGCCAATACATCCATTTTTTGCAGCCATTGGCATTATACAATTTCATTTACTGTTTGTTCCACCTCAGGCAACACTGATGGCAGATTGTGCTATTGCCTTTTAAAGCAGGCTGCCTTCAGTTTTGCATATTATTACCAAAAACATTGCTTCAATATTATCATCAAAAAAAGCAACCTTTAATTTAATATATTTGATAAAATAAATAATAATTCAACCAGCTGCTTTATGAAAAAAATACAATTAGCATCCATTATTGTTTTCGCATTACTTTCCTGTAATCAAAAAAAAACACAAGAATCGCTTGCTCCGGAAACACCGATAGCTTTACAGCAAAATGCTTCGTCTGAGTATAGCCTGCTTTCTAAAAGAAGCGGCAGAGAAGACCTGGTAGAAAGTCTTTATGCCGAACTTGTAAATAAAACACCGGAATTAAAAGATATTGAAAAACAAATTATTTTTCTGAATGAGGCCCGTACCGATTCGCTAGAAGGCTTTTCTAACTTCAATCAAAAAAATAAAGATTATTATGATAACGCTGTGCAACATAGTGCCACCATCAACGATTCTGTTTTAAGCAACCGTATAAAACTGATGATAAGCAATAGTCAGTCTAAGTACAGCAATCAGGTAGGCGGGCACAAAAGTCTTATTAGCTTACTTGATTCAAAAGCAATAAGGCTGCAGGATATGCACGTACTTTTAAAAATAGTTAAAACATTGCCCCTTATAGAAAAATTTCAGAAAGACAAAATACCAGATAAAAAACCGATAGAAAAAACAATCAATGAATATGATAAGACGATCAAAAAAATTGAAACAATATCCAACCAATAAACATCAGCTTTATAAATAACCTTACATTCAAATTAACCAGGCATAAGTGTGAATATCGTAACACATTTATACAATCATGTAATTTTTTTAGTGGTATAAGGTTCATATTTGCCTGATGAAGAACCCTATCATTTTTGTAGCAATTTGTTTTGTGGCTTTATTTTCGTGTAAAGCACACAAACAAAAAAAGACTAAAATAAAAATAACACAACAACCGCAGCGTCAACAGCCTAAAACAATCTCTTATCAGTTTGCAAATGCAAAAACATGGCTGCTTAACAACAAAGACAGTAACCAATTGAATATTGCACTGGCGGTTAACAGAACAGATAAAGCTTCCTTTGCAAAAATGGATTCTATTATTCTTCCTGCAGATATAAGCGGCGATATTGCCTACTATTTGCCCTTTCCATTAAATGTAAAATACCTGGAGGCTGTTGATAAAATTATTTTTTTTAGTTACCCTTCCCAAACATTTGGTGCTTACGAAAATGGTATATTAACATACACGGGGCCAACCAATATGGGCCGTAAAGCAGATCCAACACCAACCGGACTTTTCTTTACCAATTGGAAAGCAGAAAAAACAATCAGCACCGTTAACGATGAGTGGGAATTATTCTGGAATTTTAATATTGCCAACAAAGAAGGTGTTGGCTGGCATCAATATGATTTGCCCGGCTATCCTGCATCACACTCCTGCCTGCGCTTGCAGGAAAAAGATGCCCGTTACCTGTACACCTGGGCCAATCAATGGATATTGGGCGATAAAGAAACCGTACTTGCTAATGGTACACCGGTAATAGTTTTTGGTAGTTATAATTTTGATGCGCCCAAGCCCTGGCTGCAGTTAATTACTAATGCACATGCACTTGATATTAGCGAAGCAGAAATACAAAACCAAACCATGCCCTACCTTGATAAAATAATGGCAGAGCAAACCAAAAGAGAAACAGCAGAAGCGGAAAAGGAATAAAGAATTGTTTTTCTAAAGTCAAAAGAAGATTCATTTCATTTTACACAGCACCAGGCAAATCGTTATCAGGTTTTGTAACATTCAAATCCGGTGGAATTATTTTTGCATTGTACTTTTCAATCTGCCTTAATAACCACAAAAGTATCAGCAACGACATCATACCAAAACAATAACCTGCAATAACATCGCTGGCATAATGTACACGCAGGTAAACCCTGCTAAGGCCAATCCCAAAAATTATAAATACTAAAAAAGTAATTATAATTCCACTTTGCCACCTGCTTTTTACATCGCAATAAACCAGGTAAATAATAAAGCCGTAAAAAATAAAACTCATGAACGCATGGCCACTGGGGAAACTAAGGCCGGGCACTTCTTTTAAAAGCGGTATAAGTGGCCGGGGCCGGTTAAAAAAAAACTTTAATCCAAACATCAGCAAAAGGTTGCTTAATGCTATAATGGGTATTTTAGCAGCCATCCATTTGTTATAGTGGGTAAAATAATAAAAAATGATAAGCGCTATCCAGCCCGGTATCAAAAAAAAATGAGACCCTGCAAAACTAAAAGCCTGCATAAACATTGTAAGGGTATGGGTTACTAAAGAACCCAGGTAAGCAAAAACCATTTCATCCATGCTGTATTCTTTATGATAGAATACCTGCCTTACAATAATTATTAAAAAAGAAAGTGAAACAAAAAATAATATTAACACAAGTGAAAGTTCGGCTGAAAGGAGAGCTACAGCTCCGGAAAACTTTTTTACTACAATTTTAAATTTCCTTTTCATGCACCAACAATTTATTACCGTTAAATTTTAAGAGAGAATAATTCTATACCATTTGCCTTGCCCTTCAAATCAACAATACCAAGGCTTTCACCCTGCCATTCTGTAAGTTCACTATTCTCCATAAAATCTTTCGACATGATAAATTTTTGATTCAGTTCGTTACAGGCACTTCGTATCCTTGCCGTTGTATTCATGGTATCACCACTCATGGCAAGGTCCTTTTTTATCACCCCTATTTCGCCAACTGTTACATCGCCCATATGTATGCCCACCCTGAATTCGGGCGTGATATCATATTTTCTACGGAACTCATCCCCATATTTGTTCAAGTTTTTTCTGGCCTCAATAATTGACGCCATACATTTCTTTGTATTATTTTTTTCAAAAAGCCACGATACAACTACCTCATCGCCTACATACTGATAAATTCTTCCATCATGCTCAATCATAGCCATTGAAACATGAAAAATAAAATCACGTATAAATTTAAAGTTTTCAACATGGCCCAGTTTTTCTGCAATGGGTGTAGAATCTTTAAGATCCATAAACATGATGATGCGCTTTTCAATTTTTGGCTGCATATATTTACCGGTGAGGATATCAATAAATACACCGGGAGAATATTTTTCGTTAATCTCTATATACAACTGGGTAATTACAAAAAGTATCATCCAGTATATAATTTTTTGGAGCAGCAGTTTTATCTTGGTTATATCATTTATGGAAATCTGCAGGGCTTCCTTAATTCCTTTATTGTTAATTAAAATGCTATCAATAAAATGAACCAGGAAATTGATACTGAACGCCGCAATAAGCAGAATAAGGCTTTTAAAAATAAAATTGATTACTGGAGACTGATTGCGGAATACATTTTTTAATTTAAAAACAAACAGGTAACCCATTCCGCAACTCATTACAAATACAGCAAATTCTCTTAACAATCCCGATTTGAAAGGACTTTTATTACTGCTTTCTTTAAAAAGCAATACGGCAATAATATCTATAAGTGTCCAGAAAATTGCTATGTAAATAATTGTACGCAACCAGTATTTACCTGCACCTGAAAATATGGAATAAGATGTAGAGGCTGATTTCATTGACGATCTTTCAGATATTGGTAAATATTTTTCTGAGCATTTATTACAGATCCGTTTATAGGCTCCGGGTGTTTATATTGATGATCAGCTAACAACTGTACCGCTTTACTGTTATCTGCCCACTGTATATCAAAATAATCCATCAACTCTTTTCTGCTTGCGGCATCTCTTACAGGAAAACAAACTTCAATACGATGATAAAGATTCCTCGTCATCCAATCTGCAGAGCCCATAAATACAATAGCATCTTCATCTGCACCAAAAATAAATAAGCGGCTATGTTCTAAAAAGCGATCAACCAAACGGCATACTGTTATATTATCATTTGTACCTTCAACACCGGTAACAATGCAGCAAACACTTCTTACAATCAATTCAACTTTTACACCTGCTTTAGCTGCTTTGTATAATAAATTAATCATGCCGGCTTCTTCCAGGTTATTTACTTTTACCCTTATTCTTGCTGCAACTCCCCTTTTAGCTTTTTTTATTTCCTGTGCAATGCGCTTCTCAAATTCATCCACCATATTAAATTGAGATACCAGTAATTCATTGAATTTTATTTTTACATCTCCTATTTCATTGCGCCCTTTTTCAAGGAATGAAAATAATTGCTGTAACTCATTTATAATAGCCATGTTGCTGGTCATCAACACATGGTCAGTATAAAAACGGGCTGTTACTTCATTAAAATTTCCGGTACTCAATATTGCATAACAGAGTGGTCGTCCGTCGGTTTTCTTTTTAACCAATGCAATTTTTGAATGTACTTTTATTTGTGGCAAACTGTAAATAAGGTTGATACCAGCCTCCTTCATCACCCTGCTCCATTTAATATTGTTTGCTTCATCAAACCTTGCTTTTAACTCAATAAAAACAACAACGTTTTTACCATTTTTTGCAGCGCTTATCAATGCATTTACAATATGCGAATCGGCTGCAAGCCTGTACAGTGTTATATAAATATCGGTAACATCTGCATCAACTGCCGCCTGGTTAAAGAAAGACAAAACGGGATTATAAGATTGATACGGCAGATGTAATAATACATCCTGCTGCTCCAGCAAATTAAAAATATCGCCACTATCCATAATCTTTGGCAATGCAAGGGGCGTAAACTTTTCAAATTGCAGTTTTTTATCCGTTACCGGAAAAGAAGACAAATCGCTAAGATGATGATACCTGCCACCGGCAAACATATCTTCATACTTAACAGAAAATGCCGCAGCTAAAAATAATTGCAGGTTGCGTGGCATGCTGCCTTCAAATAAAAAACGTGAGGGCAAACCAATATCCCTTTTTTTCAATTGTTTTTCAATCTTATTCAACAGGTCGCCGCTGTATTCATCACTCAAACGCATTTCTGCATCCCTGTTAAACTTTATGCTATATACACTTACAATCTCCAGCCTGGGAAAAATAAACTGGAGGTTTTCCCTGATAATATCATCAAGAAAAATCACATACTCAGTCCCATCAAGAGGAGTTAACGTATAGAATCTTTTTAGCTTACCGGATGGAATATTAACGATGGCTTGTTTTAACGTGCCCTGATCTTTTTCTTTTAACGTAACCACAAAATATAGCTGGTTATTCTCCGGCATAAAGTGACTGCTTTTATCATCTATCAATATAGGCTGAATAAATGCCAGAACATTGGAGAGAAAAATTTCTTTTATCTCACGCTGATGTTCGCTACGTATGGGTGAGTTATAATAAAATCCGATCCCGTTATTTTTTAATTCAGGAATAATTTCCTGTGTAAGAGCGGCTCCAAAAAATTCGAGTTGCCTGTTTACTTCAAGCTGAATTTTTTCGGCAATATCATCCGTTACTTCTACACTTGCCTTTAATTTTGTTTTTTCGTTAAGCCTGCTCAAAGCTATTACAGCAGGGTATCTTACCCTGAAAAATTCATCTAGATTGCTGGAGAAAATCGAAAGAAATTTCATTCTTTCAAACAATGGAACTTCTTTGTCTGTAGCCTCCTGTAATACCCTGAAATTAAATCCTAACCAACTGAGGTCTCTGTTGTACAACATAAATTATTTATTAAAATGGCGATCCTGCAGCAGGTGCCATTGCACCTGTTGGGCCACTACCGGTATGAAAAATAAAAACAGCGAGCCCAAAAGCGATTACAGAAATGATAATACCGATCATAAAAATATTATACGCAAGCCTTACCAGCCTGTACTTTCGCCCCAGCACCGTACCCAATGTATAAATATCTTTTATCAGGGAACCGTACAGGTAATCCGTATCACTCATCATCTCCCTCATAGCTGCATTATATTCATCAAAGGAAGCCTTGTAAAAATTACCAAAAAATAACAGGTTGGTTTTTTTATCAAGAATATCCTGGCTGGTAAATGTACCGCCAGTTATTTTTGGGCGGGTGGCTATAATAGATATAACAATAGTTGACAAGGAAACTATTAAAAAGATAATGGTTGGAATAGCCAGGTAAGGGGCTTCCTCCAGCTTACGCATCAGTACACCCAGAATAACCGATATAATGATTGCGTTTACTGAAATAAGAATATTTGCTTTGCTATCAGCCATATCACTTAAATGAAAATGATTTTGCGAAGTGAGCCGCAGCATAGTTTGTATACCCTTAGACATCAGACCAGACTTATCTTTTTGCAAATTGGAAAGATTATGCACGCCTTCCTGTTTATCATTTTCTTCAGGTCTGTTTTTTTCTTCGGGTTTTTTCTTTAATTTTTTCATATTTTTTTTCTTTCCTTTTTCAAGCAGGTCGTTACAGTACTTTGTATAAAACTGGTGATTTTCTAATAACTCAATTGTTTTTATGTCCCATGCTTCTTTTGAAACCGTTGTGCCGTTTGCATTAAATTCTTCCCAGACTTTTTTGTTTGTTTCTTTAAACTCGCTGGTGCCTAAATGGTAGGTATCTGCATCGCAGATAATTTCTTTAAGCAGGCTATCGTGGTTATGCGGGGGGCGTGTGGCCATAATGCAAGCCGCAATAGTATCTGTTAATTTTACCGAAGGTGAATGCTGCTGCATAAACTCCTGCATAAGCTCCACACTCTTTTCTTCGTGGTGCTGCGGTTCGGTAAATAAATACCCGGTATCGTGAAACCAGGCAGCTATATAAACTGCCAGCATATCATTTTCACTTAAATAATAATGCCCGGCAATTTCCTTGGTACGCTCAACTACCGAAATAGTATGTTGTAAATTATGAAATACCAGGCCCGGCTTTATATGTTCATTAAATAAAGCCGTTACATACTGCTCGGTTTTTTTATATAAATTAATTGAATCCATAAAAAATATTTAGAAAAAGAGTTTAAATTTTGTACCCACTGTAAAATTAAACAATTTGTCTTCCGGCGAAAATCCTGCAGTTAAAGAAACCATTAGCAGGTTATAGGGAATGTAATAAACACCACCACCATAACCATTGTGCCACTTCCTGGAATCTTCTCCACGCTGCCATACACGGCCAACATCGTAAAAGCCCATCACACCTACATCTCCCGGCACTATATAAGATTTTGATTTTAATAACCTTAGCCGCAATTCTGTACTGGCATAGGCCGTAGATGTACCGGTGAACCTGTTCTTTCTGTAGCCTCTTAAATAATTATTTGCACCCAGACTAAGTGCCTGAAAATATTCATAATTTCTGCTAAAAATATGACCACCACCTGCACGAAAAATACCTGATAAGGTTGAGTGATCACTCAGGCTGGCATAGATCGTCATATCGGTTGTTAACTTGGTGAGTGCATGTGTGTTTGCATTAAAACCACGCAAAACTGTAACCTCGTTAAACCAGGTAATACCACGTGTAGGAAAAATTTCGTTATTTATATAATTCACATCCAGCCTGGCTTTGCCACCTAAAAAATCTTTTTTACCATAAATGGAAAGCGAATCAGTACCAATAGCTGCGGGATTTGCTAAAATGCGTTTTTCATTTTCATTGTATTTGCTGCTGTAGCGATAATAACTCGGGCCAATTGAAACACTGAAAACATTGGTAAGCCTTTTTCTGAGGGCCAGGTCAGCTTCAAAATAGTTGAAGCGTACCCTGTAAAATTTTCTATCTATATTTTTATTAAAGACCGTTTCATTACCTAACCCAAAAAAATTATTGAGTATCGGATTTACATACTGACTATGCACAATCACATCGTTACCAAAAAGAACTTTATTAAATACAGCATTGTATCTTATTTGAAAAGCCCCTTCTGCTGGTGCGTAGAGTGTTGTAAGTTTTTGATCAGTAGCGTAAGGCTCTTTTCTAAAACCATACGTACGCCTGGAAAAGCCCAAGCCCACCAGCAGTTTATCTTCACCATTATAACCAAGATTTATTTGTGGAAATCTTAAACGTGAATATTCAAACTCATTGGTTTGATATTGATTTATAGCCGGATCAGCAGAGAATTTTTTCGCTGTACGCTTCATGTTTTTCACATAATTTTTTTCAAGCGACAGATCGTAAATTTTATTCCTGGTATTACCCTTTAAATCAAAAGTATCATTGCCTTTACCGCCAATTATTCTCAATTTTATTTTAGACGATACGTCATTATCAATTTCAAATTTATCATCCCCGTTCAATCCAAACAATCTTATTTCTCTGGTAACCTTCTCATCAAAAATCCGGTTGTACATTACGGTAGATGAATCTGTTTTACCAGTTTTTTTATACACGGTAAGTTGCAAGCCACCATCGTGTTTTTTTATATGATAATACTCATCTTTATTACTACCCGGAACGGTAACAATTTTTGAAATAAATTTGTAATACTGTAAAGCTTTTTTGGGCAATACATCTCTCCTGCTTCTAAGCTTTTCTGCAATGGAAGCAGAATCAATTGCTGCAATGGCAGGCGGCAGTTTGGCTACAGCATTGCTTATAACTTCGTTGGTAAGTTTATTTCCAAAACCTTCTGAAATGCGCTTCCACGCTGCTTCATCAAGATTGTTCATAAAAAACCGGTCAAAATCACGCTCTTTATAATTTAGCCCATTAATGCTTTTGATATTTTTTTTAAAGCCCTGCATGTATGGAATGATCCTGCGTGATGCATACCTTAAAATCAAACCATCCGAATTAAAAAATGCCTGGTCTCTGTCACGTGGAATTGGATAATACAGTTTGCCTTTTCCTGTATCTGTAGTGCCCCATTTCCATTGATCGTTGTGGCGGTCCCAATCTGCAATCAGCATATCAAGCAAACGTGCGTTTAAAACTTTTTCCTGGTCAATATGATGGTCATTATCTTCCAGTAATTTATTAAGTACTTTGTTGGTACTTTTTGTATCAACAAAACCCGATCCCGGATCCCTGTTCTCCAGCATCATAACCGTATTTGCAAAAGTTTTACGGTATTCTCCCAATGCAGGGTCATCAGGCACAAAAAAGAATTCAGGCTCTGCGGTTATTATGCCTTCAGCTTTTGCAAGTTCGCTTACAACAACTGGTGCATAAGGGTGTGCCGCCGAAATCATATCCTGTACAATACCTTGTGCCAGCGTACCACGCAAATTTTCCGGCAGGGCTTTTTCAGGGTCTTTATCAACTGTTCTTAAAGTCCACTCAGCACCGTTTTTATCAGTAAGGCGGAGTGATTTTGTTTGCTGGCCACCGCCCAGGCTTTTGATGGTAAGTCCGCCTTTTTCTTTACGGATATTAAATTCCTTAAAAGTTACCGGTGTACTCCATTCCTTTCGGTAATTATTTCCTAAAAAGACCCTACGTAAACCAAAAGCTGCTTTGTATTTATCGCTGGCAGATATTACCGCACTATCCCGGAATTTATAATCCGGATGACGTGTGGTGTCTGACTTCGGCACCGGTATTTTTTCAAACTGAAGTATCTGTTTGGAATAGGCCATGTTGGATGAATCTCCATTTACCAAAAATACTGTTGCCTGTACATTTTTATTTTTCGAAATCTCCAGGGTTACAAAACCATTATCCGCACTGGCAAACAGACTGTTTTTACCTTTGGATATACGGGTATTTTTACTGCCGCTACCGCTAACGATATAATTAAAACTACTGTCTTGTATTAACTGAATTGAGTGATCGTGACCGGAAACATAAATAACATTACTGTGACCTTTTACTACTTTACTAATCTCATAAATCATGGTTTGATAAAGCGGATGTTTTAGATCCTGCTCGGTACCAAAAACTGCACGGGTTAAGGGATAAATTGAACCAAGAACGGGCAAAGGAAAATACAGTTTAGGTATAACATCTGTAAAGGGAAAGATATGTTGCTTGATACCGAAATATCCACCATGCGGACTGTAACTCCTGAATGGATGATGCATGGCCAGCAGTACAATTTTTTTTGAATTTTTAGAAAGAATATCATCTAACTGTACCAGCACTTCGGCCTTTGTTTTATAGGGGCAATCAGATTCTATACCCGGCTTATCATGCTCATGCAGCCACCACTGACTATCCATCATCACCAATGTAATATCATCGGTTATTTTTACTTCAACCGGCCCCGGGCAACCGTCACGTGGAAACATAGCAACATTGCTGCTGCCTAAAATATCAATATAAGATTGTACCCGTAGAATAGATTCGTAACCATTGCTGCCGCCATTTGCCCAATCGTGATTACCGGGCACAAAATAAACTTTCACATCGCTCTTACCGGCAATATTAATTTGCGAATCGAGCGGTGCCTTTGCAATATCGTAAGTAGGCAAAGTGTTGTCCGGAAGTCCGGTTTTATATAAATTATCTCCTAAAAAAACAACCGTTGTTCTTTTATCAAAAATTACATTTCGCTGAGCTGCTGATACAACATAGTGCCTTCCGTTGGTAAGTTGTCCGGCATCGCCAATTAATATGATCCTTGCCTGCAGGCTATCCTGGGCTGTTGCAAATAATTGCACTAAAAAAAGACAACCTAAAATCAATCCGGTTTTTTTCATAAACCTTTCTTTTTGTTTTTTATTATAAGAATATTGGCCAAACCGGTTTCATGCGATTCGTTTGAAATAATCATATCTCCCGCAGGTGTAAAAGCAATGCCTTCGGCTTGTTTATAAATGGCGGGATCAAGTGGAAAAACTTCTTTAAAATTGCCTGCTCTGTCTGTAACAATTAATAAGTGACTGATAGAAGACAGGATGTACAAATTGTTGTTAGCAGGATTGATGGCTGTTGCGGAAGGCTTTATTTTCATCTTTTTTTCGCCCAGTTTTTCATCTACCGGTTGCACATTGATAGTTAAAACAGATGGAGTATAAACTGATGAATCTATGTTATACCCCCAAGCCGAAATTTGTTTTTTTGAGTCATCTTCACAATCCTTACACAGTAAAACAAATTGATGAAGTGTATCGTCAAAATACAAAGATTCAAATTCGTTGCTTTTTTTACTGGCATCCGGAAAAGCAGATGTAGCAGTTGTGATATTTTCACCAGTACCAAAGCGTATGGTTTCAATATCGCCATTGCTTATTAAAACGTAAAAAACACTGTCTTTTAAAATCAAATCTTCGAAGTCGTGCTTTTTATCAAACCGCCACTTTTTTATATCGTTGCTTTGTGTAAGTTTAATTTTATAGAGCATGCCATCTTCATCTTCTATTGCAAAAACTGAGCTGTCTTTGGTATAATAAGCTATGCCCGAAATTTCGGCAAGCGATTCGGGAAGTTTTATTACAAAAGGGTTTTGTAAATCGTACTGGTCATTATTACTATCAGCATGTTTTTTTTCTTTGTTGGCATCACTACAGGAAAAAAGTAAGATGGCAATAATAGTTACGTAAAAAGAATATCGGGTAAATAACATATAAAGGTTTAATTCTGGTACTAAAAGTCAAATGATATGCCAAATCATTTAACATATAGCAAAAGCAGCAAAAGTGTCATCGGTTTGATTTTTGCAGTAATAATTTAAGTATTAAAGATTACATTATTCCCACATTTGTGGTTTTACATACACGATTTTAATTTAAGGCCATTCTTAAAAACAAAATATCAAGCTTTATCTTATTAGTTGATGTGATACACAAGACCCGGCCGGAATTGCCCATAATCATACTGAATATTAAAACTCACTGTGTTTTTCTTCAACCCGGGCGATTTTATTTTTGCATACCTGTGGTAATTATTTACAACATGCCTGCCGGTTAAATATCCTAAAGCAGCCCCAACAAAAACATCCGTTATCCAGTGTTTGTTTTCAGTAATACGGCTGGCACTTATTAAAGTAGCTGCCGAATAAGCAAGTATTGGAACCCACACTGTTTTCTTGTACTCCATGGCATAAACAGTAGCTGCAGCAAATGCAACGGTGGCATGGCCTGAGGGGAATGAACTATTGGATGCCGATTTGGTAAACGGCCCTCTGAATTTTGGTTCACCTTCGGTACCTGGGGCATAGAAAGATGGCCGTGTTCTGCCTGTTAAATATTTTAAGGTTGTTTCCAGCAATGTGCCGGTTATGTAAGCCTGTGTTGCAAGCAAGGTTGTTGTACGTACTTTTTCATTTTTAAACACGTAACCATAAATACCTAATGCTCCTAGCGTAATCATTTCAGATATACCGCCTGTATTGGTAATAAATTTACTTGCTTTTAAACCATTGCTGTCTGCCCTGAATTTTAATGCCTGCCTTTGCACCGGTTCATCTGCAAAAGCAAGCCCTGTGGCAGCTGCAGCAAATATTCCAAACTGGCCCCATTCCCTTTTGTTCATATGAAAGGGCTTGGTAAACTCTTGCTTTATGGTGCTGCCTAATAAAATAAAATAGGTTTTAAAAGTTATTTTGGTTTGCTCGTTGTATGCACCTTCGGTGGTATTATTTAGCTGCTTTGCGGTGCTGTCGTTTTTAACGCTCAAGCTATCCAGCTTTTTTATCAGTGTATCCGGCTGTTGACTAAATCCATTAAAAGATGCCAACATTAAAAATGCTATTAAAAAAAATCTTTCCATTAAATAAGTTTTATTGAGTAACACATAATTAGTGCAAAGGGTTGCATTACCAAAATGCTTTGCAAATGCCGTACCGATAAAGCATTTAATTTAATTTCAGCATAACAAGAACGAAATTTTAAAACAAATAGATTTTAAAATCGGCGATACCTTTAAATGCAACAAAGTTTATTCTTACTGTTTAAGTTTGCAGCTTTCATTATTGTATATTAACATTCTGTTGATAAGTAAATACACAATCTATCAAAAGCAATTCGTTAAATTTGGTATGAGACAAGTTAGCAAGCAATTGTATTTTTATTGATAACTAACCGCTGCTATGTATGCCCTATTAAATTGCATGACAGAAACAGTGGCAAAAACTAAAATCCATTGACAGAAACAATTATCAATCTTGAAACCGTTAACCCTATTGAGTTTTTTGGTGTAAACAACGGTAAGTTAGACATCCTGAAAAAAAAATTCCCTCTCTTAAAAATTCTCAGTCGTGGCACGCAGGTAAAATTAAGCGGAGCCCCGGAACAGATTGAAGGTGCCAGAGAAAAAATTGATCTTATTCTCCGCTATCTTGAACGCAACGGTCACATGAGTGCCAATTATTTTGAACAGATTTTAGGTGGTGATGATGAAAGAGCTGTTGATAATTTTATTGACCGTAACCCCAACGATGTGCTCGTATTTGGCCCCAACGGAAAAACAGTAAGGGCACGCACAGCCAACCAGAAAAGAATGGTAGAGGCCTGCGATAAAAATGATATTCTTTTTGCCATTGGCCCCGCTGGTACCGGCAAAACCTATACTGCCGTGGCTTTGGCGGTAAGGGCATTAAAAAACAAATCGGTTAAAAAAATTATTTTAACCAGGCCTGCGGTAGAGGCCGGTGAAAGTTTAGGCTTTTTACCCGGCGATCTTAAAGAAAAGATTGACCCGTATTTACGGCCGCTATACGATGCACTGGATGATATGATACCTGCAGATAAACTGGGATATTACATGAGCACCCGTACCATTGAGATTGCACCACTTGCCTACATGCGTGGCCGCACATTGGATAATGCTTTTATTATTCTGGATGAAGCACAAAATACCAACGACCTGCAGATAAAAATGTTTTTAACCAGGATAGGGCCTAATGCAAAAGCCATTATTACCGGCGACCCTACACAAATTGATTTGCCTAAAAACCAACAAAGCGGTTTGTTTAAGGCAACCAAAATATTAAAAAATATAGAAGGTATTGCACACATTGAACTGGATGAAGAAGATGTGGTAAGACACCGTCTTGTTAAGCAGATCATTAAAGCATACAATAAAGACGATGTGCGGATAACAGAGCAAAAAGAAGCGGCTATAAAAAAGTAACACTTACTAACCTTTCAATACAGGGGCATCATTTGGTGCCTCTTTTTTTTATTTAAATTTCAGCTATCCAAAAGTTAAACGGGATGTTTTTACAAAAAAAGATGATAAACAAAAAATTAAAATTATTTTTATCCCTCAAACTAAAACAACAGAATATGAAAAAAATAATTGCAATGCTATGCCTGGCTGCAGGTTTTGCTGCCTGTAACAGCAAAACCGATCAAACCTCTCCCACTGCCACGATTGATGCCATGTTTACAGCCATGAAAAGCGGTAACATGGATGATATAAAAAAGTTTATCACCAAAAAGGATGTGAATTTTCTTGAATCAACTGAACAATTTGTAAATAGTATTGATTCCGGCGCCATACAAAAAATGAAGACGAAAATGGGCGACGAATTTAAAAATAAAGTAAAAGATGTAAAATACACTTTAAAAAACGAAAAGGTTGATGGCGACAAAGCCACTGTTGATGCTGAAGTTACTGACGGAGCAAAGGTAGAAAAGCATACATTTAACCTGGTAAAGGAAGATGGTGCCTGGAAAATATCACTTTTAAATACCGGTGGCGATGGCATGTTTAACAGCATGAAAGGCAATATGGGCAATGATACCAAGGATCTGGAAAAAGAATTTGAAAAATTTAAAAACATGAACCGTGATTCTTTGAAATTGCTGATGGATAAAGGAATGAAAGCAATGGATAAGGGGATGAAAGCAATGGACTCTATGAAAGCAGAGATGGAAAAGCATTAAGATTAAAATACTGTATTATAAAGCATTCCGGCAATTGTTGGAATGCTTTTTTTTGCTTTCATGTAAAGATGTTTAACTTTAAACTATGATAAAAAAATACCTGCCATTGTTTGCACTTGTTGTGTTGTTGTACTCCTGTAATGCTGAAAGCAAAAAAACACCTGTAACAAATATTGAAGTAACCAATGCTTTTGTTCGTGATTTACTGGATAATGATTTTAAAGGAGCCGAAGCCTTTCTTTTAAAAGACAGCTCCAATGTAGAAATGTTTGAAACATTTAAAAAGCAATATAACCGGCAGGATAAAGCCATTCTGCAGGAATATAAAAAATCGCAGATTATTGTACACAAAGCTGAAGCTTTAATACCCGACAGTGTTTTTCTTTTTAATTACAGCAACAGTTATCGCCCGCTGGATACAACCATTTTAAAAGCGGTGAGGGTAAACGGAAAGTGGCTTATAGATTTAAAATATACATTTCCTGGAAATCCATAAACATCAGATGATAAAAAATTTATTACTTGTGGGTTTGGGTGGCAGCATCGGTTCTATGGCAAGGTATGCCGCTTCATTATTAATTAAATCAAAATCATTTCCTTTTGCCACGCTATCGGTAAATATCATTGGCAGTTTTATAATCGGGCTTGTTTTTGCCATGAGTATCAAGCAGGAAGGCATTTCCGATAATTGGAAATTATTTCTTACAACCGGTATCTGTGGGGGCTTTACAACCTTCTCTGCTTTTTCGTTAGAGAATATGGGATTGCTACAAAGCGGTAAAATCGGGATGGCAGTTATCTATATTTGTTTAAGCGTGGTGCTTGGTATTGTAGCAACTTTTCTCGGTTACCGGTTAGTAAATGGTGAATGGTGAAACGTGAGGTATGAATTGTAGTTTCTTAACTAAAGCCTAAACCCTAAACTTCTAAACGCTTTTACTCTGAATTAAAAACACATAACTCAAAACGCACAACATGTATGTACTTCACCCCTGGCACGGCGCTCATTACGGCGATAAAGCCCCACAAACTGTAAACGGCCTTATCGAAATTCCGCAAGGCTCACGTACAAAATACGAGATAGATAAAAAGACGGGATTATTAAAATTAGACCGTATTATTTATTCATCTTTTCACTACCCGGTTAATTACGGTTTTATTCCGCAAACATTGGGTGAAGATGGAGACCCGCTTGATATATTGGTAATGTGCAGCGAAAGTATTCAGCCACTTTGCCTGGTAGAAGCAACTGTGATAGGCAATATGCAGATGATTGACAACGGAGAAAAAGATGATAAAATAATTGCGGTAGCAGCCAAAGACCCCGGTGTAAATTATATTAAAACAGTGGATGAGCTGCCCAAACATTTTATTGCCGTACTGCGTAATTATTTTGAACAATACAAAGTACTTGAAAATAAAAAAGTAGAGATAGATGAATTTCAAAACGCCGCGGCTGCATATAAAGTTATTGAGGAAGCAATAGCGTTGTACAAAACAAGTTTTCCAAAATGATTGTAAAAAACAAAATAATGGACACACAAACTATACTCATCATCATAATGGTAGGCATTGCTGCAGGCATACTTAGTGGCCTCGTGGGCGTTGGTGGTGGCATTATCATAGTGCCATCGCTGGTTTATTTTATTGGCTTTAGCCAGAAAACTGCACAGGGTACTTCGCTTGCCTTAATAATGCTTCCGGTTGGTATTTTTGGAGTAATGCAATATTATAAACAGGGCCATGTTGATTATAAAATTGTTGCTATGTTAGCCATTGGTTTTTTAGCAGGCAGTTATTTTGGAAGTAAGATTGCATTATCAATATCCCAGGAAACTTTAAAAAAAGTCTTTGCTATTTTGATGATCCTTATCGCTATCAAAATGCTTTTTTTAGATAAGCCCAAAAAAGAAGATGGCGCAATAAATAAAAATTCAACTCAGCCTATGGTAAGTACCAATGCTACAAAAGCTGAAGAACTATAGCACTCTTTTTATAATGCGCAACTTTTGCGTACGTCGCCCTGTTTCTGTATTAATTATCCCCTCATTATCTATTTTATCAATCCTTACTTTGCCTGCGGCATGAATTATCTGGCTATTGTTAAGTAAAATACCCACATGAATTATATTACCCTCTTCATTGTCAAAAAATGCAAGATCGCCACGACGGGCCTCCTGCAAAAAACCTACAAGTTGGCCCTGAGTGGCCTGCAGGTGTGCATCACGCAATAATGAAATATTTAAAAACTTAAAAACTGATTGAGTAAAACCACTGCAATCAATACCAAAAACCGATTTACCACCCCACAGGTAACTTGTGTTTAAAAACTTAAACGCAACCTCCCTTATTATGTCTGTGTCTTTATTTGTCTTAGATGGCATCCAGATATTTTCTGTATCAATACCATTTAATAAACTTCCGAAAGGAACATACATCAACTGTTCGTTATATTCAATTTCATTAACCCAATCTGCAGCAATATTACCATCATTGTTGTTGTAAACTGCCTCATCGATTTGGTTGAACTGTGCAGCACTGCACCAGCCAGTATATCCATCAAGTTTGTTTTTAATTTTTATCCAGCCATCTTTTTCGGCAGTGGTTATAATACAATTTTCGCCAAACAATTGCTGGCTAATCATTTCACTACGGTGATCAGGCTCAATTCTTACAGGCGCAACAGGCACACAACATACTGCATAGTTCATATCATCATTCTTTAAAACTAAATTAAGGATTTTAGCGCATGTTTTATTTCGTGGTTAACTTAAAATTCAATCTTTGTATATTTGAAATGCAGGAACAATGTTATCATGAGGCTATTTACATACCTTACTACTACCTTACGGGTTTATGGCGAAATAAAATTGCAAAAGCAATACAACAAATCATTTCTGCTGCCTTACCTGCAGGAACTTGAAAAAAAATACAACGGAAAATTTAAAGGAGAGCAAAAACAAAAAATAATCGATTACTACGGTTTATTTATCAGCTCTTTTTTATGCAGCAGTTATAAAAAATTACAGGGAAAGAAACTAACCGGTGAAGAAAGAAAAAGAGCAACGCTCTTTGGTATTTTAACACCGGTTGGTGATGATTTATTTGATGAAGACAAGCTGGATATTGAGAGCATCCGATCCATTACCTTTAAGCCAGAAAGCTACACTGCTACTACATTTTTGGGTAATGTGGCAAAAGAGATTCAAACGTTTTTATTACAGGATGTGCCCAATAAAGAAGCCTATTTGCAAGCTGCTAAGAATGTCTTAAAAATACAGATTGAAACAGTTAAGCAAACAAATCCTGATATATCAACACAGGAACTGGAACACATCACCTATACCAAGGGAGCTGTGTCCGTTATAATCTATCACCAATGTCTTGATGAAGTGGCTGATGAAAAGATGCAGGAAGTGCTTTTTTTAATTGGCAGCTTATACCAGCTTGGTAACGATATTTTTGATTTGTATAAAGATGTAAGAGATAATATTTTTACCCTTGTAAATACCTGTGATGATTTTACAGCTTTCAGAAAATATTTTTTGGAAAGAATACAGTTGCAAAATCAAAAAATAATGGAACTGCCTTATCCTGAAAAAAATAAAAAAGCATTTTCTTTTGTGATGAATACCATTAATGCCAGATCGGTTGTTGCTTTGGATAAGTTTGTACAAATGCAAGCCAAAGCAGGTACTAAAATTAACTGGCAGCAAATGCAACGAAAAGATATGATTACAGATATGGAAAAACCACGCAATTTTTTTAAATGGCTTTATTATGCCTACAAACTTCCTGCACTAAAAGATTAATTTTTACTATTGCATTTTTTATGAGAAGATTGATGTTATTGCTTTTTATGTTGATTGCCAATGCAGCTAATGTATTGGCGCAGAATGACAGTGCATTGATAACAGCCATCATCAAAGATATAAAAGCATCGCAGTTTAAACAGGATGGTGAATTTTATACCGGTATGTTTGCCGGTTACAGGCAGTGCAAAGGTTTTCCGCATAATTATCAGCCTGATAACAATATTTTTTTTACCGCCATCACCGCTTTTACTTTAAAAAATATAGCGCCGCAACTAAATGATACCGATAAAAAAAACACTTTAGAAATTATTAAAAACACGGCAACAGCTTACCCGCATTACCGAAACAAATATGGCAAACCTTACTACAGCTTCTGGCCAACCAATGCCCGTATTTTACCACACTCCTATTTTATAAACCGCTTTAATGGCATTTTTGCCCAGGGCGACGATGCTGATGACAGTGTAATGATTTTAATGGGTGCGGATGACGATGAGAGCGATAACAAAGCTTTGAAAGAAAAATTAATACAGGTAAGCAACCTCAAAAAAAGAAAGATCAATTCTACTTTTAAAAAATACAGGAACATCCCTGCGTACAGCACTTACCTCGGCGAAAAAATGCACCCCGATTTTGATTTTGCAGTGCAATGCAACATACTTTATTTCAACTTTGAAAAAAAACTGCCGCTGGTAAAAGAAGACAGTGCTACCATACTTTTATTGGCTGAAATACTGAAGCATCGTGAATACATGAAAAGGCCCGTTTATATTTCTCCAAGTTATGTAAAACCATCTGTGCTTATTTATCATGTAACCAGGCTGATGGCTGCATTTAAAATTCCGGAGCTGCAACTTTAT
This sequence comes from Chitinophagaceae bacterium, assembly GCA_031360765.1. Taxonomy (GTDB): domain Bacteria; phylum Bacteroidota; class Bacteroidia; order Chitinophagales; family Chitinophagaceae; genus Ferruginibacter. Next base: position 882 of record JANMBZ010000233.1, on the reverse strand, counting down.
CAGCAACAGTTAATTGCCGATGCCAATAAGTTACTTGCCAAAGCAACCAATATAATGGACCGGATAATTTTACGTACAGCTTTGTTAAGATTGGGTGCAGCGGCATCAAACCTTACCATCAACAGCATTGCCGATTTTGAAAAAACAGACCAGGATAAATTTGTTTTTTTTCAGGCCAGGGCTGCATTTGCGCAACCCACGCCCATAAAACAAATTTTTCTTCACTGGAATTATCTGATCTATTCTTTTTATTGCCCCACTTATAATAAAGCCCTTTGGCTGGAATACCTGGTTTTAAAAAGAAACCAAAACATTTTACAGTAAATTAAAAAAATGATTAGTTTACAAAGTAATCTGTAAATTGAAACAAAATTAACCGGCAAGTTTTGAGTAAAAGTAAATACGAAAATATTAGTGATGCAGAACTGCTTAACCGGTTTTATGCCGATCAGGATAATGAGTGGCTGGGTATTTTGCTGGAGCGGTACACCATGCTACTGCTTGGTGTAAGCATGAAGTATCTTAAAAATGAAGAAGAGGCCAGGGATGCCGTGCAACAGGTTTTTTTTAAAGTAATTAATGAGCTGCATAAATACAAGGTGGAGTATTTTAAAAGCTGGATTTACATGATCGCCAAAAACCATTGCCTGATGCAGTTGAGAAACAAAGGCAGGTTTAGTGCGGAGATTACAGAACATACATTAACCACACCTGCGGAACCGGAAGCCAACCAGGTGCATATTGAAAAAGACCAGGCCCTTGATAAACTGGCAACAGCCTTACTGCAATTGAACAAAGAGCAGCAACAATGTGTAACTTCATTTTACCTGCAGAAAAAAAGTTACCAGGAAATATCGGAGCAAAGCAGCTTCAGTATTTTAC
>JANMBZ010000231.1:0-13367 GCA_031360765.1 Chitinophagaceae bacterium | reverse complement strand
TTTTATTTTACGATAAAAATTTAAGCATAGATAATTCCATATCATGTGGCAGTTGCCACAAACAGCAATTTGCATTTGCCGATACAGCCATTGCCAGTAAAGGCGTTGCCGGAGGCTTAACTGCCCGGCATAGTATGAGGTTAATAAACAGCCGCTATGCTGTAGAAACAAAATTCTTTTGGGATGAGCGTGCTGCAACTTTAGAAATACAGACCACCAAACCCATACAGGATCATGCAGAAATGGGTTTTAGTGGTTTAAGCGGCAGGCCTGGCATTGCAACATTGCTCACCAAATTACAAGCCATCGGTTACTACAACGAACTTTTTAAAGTTGTTTATGGCGATGTTAATGTTACCGAAGCAAGGATGCAGGAATGCCTGGCGCAGTTTGTAAGAAGCATACAATCTTTCGATTCTAAATATGATGCAGGCCGTGCAGTTGTTGCAAATGATAATCAGCCTTTCCCGAATTTTACCGCACAGGAAAATAATGGCAAGCAGATTTTTTTGGCGGCACCGGTTTTTGATCCCGCCGGTAACCGCATTGCAGGCGGTGCAGGTTGCAACGGATGCCACAATGCACCCGAGTTTGATATTGATCCAAATACTGGTAACAATGGTATTATAGGAAAAATTGTACCAGGCGTTGGTATAGATATAACGGTTACGAGGGCCCCAAGTTTACGGGATGTTACCAATAATTTGGGAATAGAGAACGGGCCTTTAATGCATACGGCAAACCTGGCAACAGTACAAAATGCAGTAGGCCATTACAATACCATAAACCTTGCGCCGGGCAACACAAATCTTGATCCAAGGTTAAGGCCAAATGGCGTAGGACAAAAACTAAACCTTACCGGTGCTGAGCAATCGGCATTGGTTGCATTTATAAAAACTTTATCGGGCAGCAATGTATATGTTGACAGAAGATGGAGCAACCCATTTAATTAATCTGCCTAAAATAAACAGTAAACTTTAAAACAACCAACTATGCGATTTAATTTTTTTGCACTGATTATAACCGTATCAGTCTTATCTTTTTCCTGTAGCAAAAGCAACGATACAAGCGGCGGTGGCGGCGGCTCCACATCAGCCAGTATTACGGCACTAAGCTGCCCGTCTGTTTCTTTTAATACAGCTGCAACCGCCGGTGTTGCTTATACTGCAACTGCCACCGTGCCTTATACAGGCGGCAATGCTGTTGCATACAGTGCAGGTGCATCTGTTACCTCAACAGGCGTAACCGGTTTAACAGCTACATTGGTTGCCGGTACATTGGCCAACGGTACAGGCAATCTTACATTTTCTGTTACAGGTACTCCATCAGCCGCAGGCACAGCAAGTTTTCCGGTAACCTTTGGCGGCCAAACATGTAGTTTTGCATTAACGGTAAACCCTGCCGGTGGCGGACCAACTCTGCCTGCAGTGTACAATAAAATTTATGGTGCCACCAGTATTACTTTTGATGGCACCTGGGTTACCATAAAATACAATGCACTGCCCGATCATAAAAGTGCATACTATCCAATTGGCAATCCGCTTTACGAAGCATTTAGCGGAACAACATTTGGTGGAGGAACCTTTGCGCAAAATCCAAATACAATTGCAACGCAAAATATAACACTTAAAATTCCGGTAAACCCTGTTGTGGCTGCAACACATGCTACCACACCTGGCGGCGTAATAGGCGTGGCTTTAAATGGTGTGCCTTTCTTTAATCAATATGCGGCTGGAGGGTCTCCATTAACCAACGAGATGAATGGTTTTGATCAGTGGTGGGGACATCCACAGATGTCAGGCATGTATCATTACCATGTAGAGCCTAAATATTTAACAACGGTTAAAGCAACTTCATCTTCCTTAATGGGCTTTTTGCTGGATGGTTTTCCGGTGTACGGCCCTAAAGAAACAAATGGCAGCGATCCGGCAGGGCTTGATGTATATCATGGCCACACCCATGTAACAGCTGATTATCCGGCCGGCATTTATCATTACCATTTTACAACCGCTGCACCATACCTTAACGGCAACGGATTTTATGGAACGGCAGGAACGGTTACACAGTAAATTTTTTTGAGCCCGGCTTTTGTAATGCTATTAAACTTCATTGGCGTCGCACTCTTGTACAGAAGTAACTATATTGAACTTTTATCAACGCAAAAGAAAAGGATAATTTTTTATCCTTTTCTTTGCTTTTTTATTTTCTCATGCAAAGTAGAAAATAAAAAAGATTATGAAATTAAAAAAGAAATAAAAATAGCCAAAACCGTTCCGCAGATTTACGTGAATGAATCAGATAAAGATTTTTCAAAACACCAGGATACAGTTTATTATAAAAATCAGTTTTTCACTGGTTACCGGTTTAGCCTCTACCCAAATAACGATACAGCCGTTTTGCAATCTTATTTTAATGGAGTAGAAGAAGGCATACAAAAAAAATGGTATCCCAACCGCCAGTTACAGGATGAACGTTTTTATATCAACGGTAAAAAAGAAGGCACACACAAAGGATGGTGGCCCGATGGTAAAGAAAAAATTTCATTTACCGCTTATAGCGATGCCTACGAAGGTGAATTTAAAGAATGGTATTCATCTGGCCTGCTGGCAAAATGTTACCATTACAAAAATGGGCAGGAAGAAGGCAGCCAGCGGCTTTGGTGGGATAACGGCACCGTAAGGGCCAACTATGTTATCCGTAATGGAAAAAAATATGGTTTAATCGGTATAAAAACATGCATCAATCCCTATGATTCGATTATTAAGAAATAGCTGTCTCCCGATAGGTATCGGTATATTACTTGTATTTGCTGCCTGTAAAAATAAAACAACCGATAAAAGCCTGGCACTTCCCTTCATAAACAAACCCGATTTTACACCTGAATGGATTGCCGCAGATGATACAGCCTACAAAAACATACATACCATACCTGCATTTTCTTTTACTGACCAGGATGGTAAAACAGTAACTGAAAAAGATGTTGCAGGTAAAATTTATGTAACCGATTTTATTTTTACCCGTTGTGGAAGTATTTGTCCGCTTATGACAACCAATATGGCAACCTTGCAGGAAAAATATAAAAATGATGATGAAGTTTTATTACTCTCTCACTCTGTAACACCGCAAATGGATAGTGTACCTGTTTTAAAAAAATATGCCGAAGATAAAGGCGTAATCAGCCGCAAATGGCATTTACTAACCGGTAATCAGGATCAGATTTATGCATTGGCAAAAAAACAATATTTTGCCGGCGATACCATTGGCTATTACCAAACCGGCAACGAATTTTTACACACCGAAAATTTTATATTGGTAGATAAGCACCGGAGAATACGTGGTGTTTACAACGGCACACTGGCATTGGAAATGGAAAGGCTGATGGATGATATTACGACGTTAAAAATAGAAGAGTAATCCTTACTGAAATTTGTGTAAAGTGTAATATCCTTCATACAACTACAGCTTTTAACAAAAGTTGCTTTATAAATTAGAGTATATTTTAGTAAGTTTACAACTTATGTTACTAAAGATAATTACCGTTACGGCAATGGCCACATTTGAAATTTATGCCGCATTAGGTACTGCACATGCCCTTGGAATGGATACCTGGGTTATTTTATTTTGCTTACTAACCGGAGGAATTGCTGGTGTTTTTATTGCCGCATTTTTAGGTAAAAAAATTGAAGAATTTATCAATAAAAAATTTAGAAAAAACGCAGCTCCCAAACCAAAAACTGGTTTAATACATAAAATATGGGCTAAATACGGATTAGTTGGTTTAGGAACAATTGGCACTTTTTTTTTAGGTGCACCGGCGGCAATTGGAGTTGGTGTTGGCTTTAATACCGATATGAAAAAATTGGTTCCCCTTTGCCTGATAGCTGTAGTGGCACGATGTTTTGCTTTTACTTTTTTGGGAGATTTTATAAAAGGGTTCTTTTAATAGCACAGTACTTTCACATATTCGTACAAAAAATATTCTTTACTCAAAATCAAGTTAATCTTTCCCAATCAGCATCAACAGCGCCTTCCGGTGGCAGGTTTCTATCTAGCTATCTCAATCTTAACCTTCTTATTTTTTATCTTCTCATTTTTTATAAGCTCTAATACATGCCCCACTTTTACTTTACGTACTGCTACAAAACTAAAAAAATCTTTCACTTCAATAATACCAATATCTTCCTTTTTTAATTCGCCTTTTTTAGAGAGGAATCCAACAATGTCTATCTTGTTCACTTTATCTTTTTTACCTGCAGCGATAAATAAAGTACTCCATTTTGGTTTTTCAGGAATAGGGTGTTCTTCAGTTATTTCTACTTCGGCAACATCCCCAATGTAAGCTGGTAATTTTTCTTCTTCAGATAAAATTAAAATAGCTGTGCCACTTGCATCCATACGGGCCGTGCGGCCATTGCGGTGTGTAAATGCAGCTTCTGTATCAGGTAAATGATAGTGAACAATGTAACGGATGTTGGGAATGTCCAAACCACGTGAAGCCAGATCGGTTGTAACCAGAATATTACTGGTACCATTGCGAAATTTGCAAAGAGCGGCATCTCTTTCCTGTTGCTCCATACCGCCATGATAAAAAACATTGAGTATGCCTTTTTCAGTTAGTAAATTGCTGGTGCGTTCAACTGCAATCCGATGGTTGCAAAACACAACCGTGGAGCGATTGCCCAGGTAACAGATCAGTTTAAAAAGTGTATCAATTTTATCCTTATCCGGACTATGCATTGTTTTTACTTCAAGCATATTTTCCGGCTGTTCTCCTTCAGGTAAAAAATCAAGCCTCACCGGATCTTTTAAATTAATAAAAGACGGAACCGGTACAGCATAAGTTGCTGAAGTAAGTATTCTCTTTTTAATATTTTTTAAAGAGCCGATGATGAAAGACATTTCTTCAGTAAAACCAAGCTCCAACGATTTATCAAATTCATCCAACACCAACGTTTTTATATTATCCAGCTCAAAATTATTGCGGCGAATATGATCTGCCAGTCTGCCGGCAGTGCCAATGATTAAAGCAGGTGCTTCTTTTAAATTATTTTCTTCAGTCTCCCGTTTGTGGCCGCCGTAGCAAAGTGTTACTTTAAAACCAGTCTGCATTTTACGAAACACATCATCAATCTGTATGGCCAGTTCACGGCTTGGTACAATGATCAATGCCTGCACATTGTTAATTTCAGGGTCAAGTGTTTCAAGCAATGGCAATAAAAAAGCCAGCGTTTTACCAGAGCCGGTGGCTGATAATAAAACTACATTGTCGTTTTTAGCATTGGCTTCCAGTGAAGCCTGCTGTATTTCGTTCAGCGCCTCAAAACCAAGACTCTCTAAAATAAGCGGTATATTAATTTGTTGCATAGCTGCAAAAATACGCTTAGTTGGGTGGATGGGCTAATTCTAAATTAATATCAACGGTATTTAGAAGGTATGCTATCACATTTTATACCTTTAAATTCACTTCCTTCATACACAATGGCGGCTTTGTTTGTAAAGAAAACAGAATCTCCCATACTTTTTATTTCTCCAATGCCACGTATCAGATTGCCATCTTTATATTTAAAAAACACTTCCATAACACTGCTCATTCCTTCTGATGAAAAACGATAATTTAATTTAAGAATATCATCTTCTAACACGCCGCTAACTTTCCCCTCACTTTTATCTTTTTCGTAATTATTAAAAACCAACCGACCGGTTATTAAATTACCTTCTTGTTGTAAATGGGCTATAAAAGTGTCCCGCTTTAAAATCTCTATATAACAGCCCGTAACAGTAAGATTCTTTTCAATATCGTTGTTGATATTTTTATTTTTTGAAGAAACTGTTGCAGAATCTGTTGTTGATATAGTTTTATCAGTTTGTGATTGGCAGCCTGCAATTGCTGCAATCATTGAAAGGATGAAAAGTTTACGCATATTTTTTTAAAATAGACTATACATAATTGTGCCAAAAAATAAGTTTAAAAAAATTATCAAATCTTTTGTATGATGGGATAAAGAAGAAGGCGGGCAAAACAGGCTAATAAAAAGCCGGATGCTTTATAACATCCGGCTATTGCAAAACTGCTGTCTTACTTACCTGTCTGAACGATCTTTAAAACGGTTATTATTTTTTACAATCAACCGGGTACTTATGATGATTAATAATAGGTTTGTTACTGCAGATAAAAGGATAGTGCTGGTTATTGATGATTGGTTTTACGCCAAAAAAATCATTCAGCACCGACTCTGCTGTGCAGTACGCACCCTCAACCCATGCCTGGTCGTTTGAGTATGCTTCGCCAACAATAAAAATGTTTGCATCTTTACCAGCGATGTATTGCGATGGCTTTCTTATTTTACGCTGCACTTCGCCAATATCAAAGTGGGCGGCCCATTGGTGGTAGCCCGCATTAAATGGCGGCAACGACCAATCCATATATTTACTAACCAACGGTTTGGGAACATTGCTGTAATTTGAGTTAGGGCCAAAGTGCATTTCGGCCAGCATTTTACGCAACATCTTTTCCATTTTTTCCGGCACTTCTCTTGGGCCATCAAGCGGCTGCACATCTTGGGAGAGCGCTATTTTACGATCTTTTTCTGTGCCCAATTCCAACTCTTGCCAAAAGGTAGTATTGTCTTCATCATCATAACTGGCCAGTATGCCGTACACCGGTTTTTGTTTTTGATCGAGTGCATTGTTACCAAAATAAACAACCATTCGCATGGGGGTATCGGTAGCGCTTGGACCGATAGAATCCCGGCGGGCAGCAGCAGTTAGCTGATTCGTTTGCGCTATTGTTAAGCGCTGCTCTATACCTTTTAAATCTTCTACAGCCGATACCATATCGGAAGATGATGAATAAGCTGTGTTAAGAATCTGATTAGAAGGTTCGGAAATTGCCTGCAAATATTTTTCCGGAAAATTTTGTGCCTTCAACTGAACCACCACATCAACAGTTATTACGTAGCCTGTTATTTGTGCAGGATAGGGTGTGTTTACTTTATCCGTCCACCACGGGTTATCGAAAAACATACCCACTTTGTAAGATGGTTGCATAGTAGTTGACTCAAGATTTAAAGTAACTGATTTATCATTCAGCACATCCAAACCATCCTGCAAATTAAATTGCGTAGCCGCTGCCACCTGCTCTATGGCATAACGGCCCATAGCCATCCACGCTGCATCGGCAGTGCCATCGGCAGATTTTATCCAGGGGTTATCACGTGTAGCAACCGTAAAATGTGCTTTTTTATTTTTCCAGAGAATGGAGTGCAGGCGTGTATCTGGATGGTATTTAAATTGAATGCCTTTTGCTTTGCACATATTTTTTATATCCTCAAAAAGATAATTGAACATGCCTGAGTAACCGATAGAAAGCGTTTTGTACTGACTGCCCGGCGCAAATTCGTTGTTGGAATTTATATCAACCGCTGTGTTGGAATTGATAACGTTAGAGCTGTAACCATTTCCATCAGCAGCATAATTATATCCTTCAGAACCCAGTTGATCATACATTAAATTCCAGTAACCAATATCCCGAAAACGATCGCCTTTTTTAAATACCGATGTTTCCGGCAGTTCAACCGATATGCGGCCGTTGTTGTAAAAATTATTCCAATCAATACGGGTTTTCTTTGCAGCTTCTTCCGGTGAAAAGGCAAGGTTTTCAATGGTAGTAAAACCCTGATCGGGTGTGGTTGCCGCACCATAATGATCTACTGCATACGGCCCTGGTTTATTAGAACTGATATCGTTTAAATAAAAATTACGGGTACGTAAATAAAACAATTGGTTACTGGTTACATTAAATGGAACAGAAAATTTATTTAGCCCCAACATGCAGATTGTTTTTGTAACCAGCCGATGGCCGGCAGCTAAACCTCCATTGGCATCTTTAGCATGCATATCCCATTCTGAATACCGCATGCCACCCAATTCCAGGTAAGAATTTTTTTTATTATCGTTGTAAAACCAGGTGCAGATACGAGCCCCGGGTTCTCTTACTTCTGAACTTGTTTTTGCAAAATTATATTTACCCCAATCGTACAGTTCCAGCACATCGCCTTTTACAAGTTGATTTTTTTTAAACTTCGGTTCTTTAGGATCATTGTCTTCGCCATTAAGCAATCGCCAGGCAGTATAAAGTCCGGCTGCTCCGGCTCCAAAAATTGAGTAAGTTTTCTTTTCCATAATTATTATGTTGCTTTTTTTTGAGGAGATATTTTTTATTCTATACCAAGCCTGCGCATTTGATCAGGCAAATCTTTTTGCGGTATTACCACTTCAACCAATGTTGGTTTTTTGCTTCTTTTCTTTAATTTTTGTAAAACCGTGTTTAATTCATTTACAGTAGTTGCCCGGTAACCATCTGCGCCAAATGCCTTTGCCAGTGCCATATAGTCCCATGTGGCCAAAATATCAAAAGCGTCAAATTTACCTTTGGGGGTAAAAGATGCCAGATCAACATACACCTGTTCAATGGCATACACTCCGTTGCTCATTACAAAAATTACGGTGTCGAGATTATTACGTGCAAGTGTGGAGAGCGATTGACAAACCATCATAAAACCGCCATCGCCTGCAATGCACCAGGCACGCTTTCGGCTGCCGAGTTGAGCGCCAGATGCAGCGCCGGTTTCAAAGCCTATACATTGCCAGGCAGCAGAATTTACAAAACTGTTTTGGTACAGACCGTACGCATTGGTAGCAACATACAGGGAAGAACTAACGCCGAATGTAAATACCGTTTCCTTCATCAGTTTGTTATCCTGCAAAAACTTCATGGCATGCTGAAAAAACCGGTTATAAGTAATAATATCAGGGTTGTTATTATATTTAGGATCTGAGTTATCAATCCATGGTTTTGGATAATCAGGTTGGGCTGGTGCTTTTACTTTAACCGGATAATTTTTTTCCTGCTTAAAACGTACCAACAAAGCTTCCATAAAATCTTTCATGGTTACACCTTCATACGTAAAATAGCCAACACGGGTAGCTTCGTTGGTTGATAGAATCATCTGTGCATATTTATTTTCGATGAACCACAAATAATCATCGGTAATGATGGTGCCGAGTGTTAATATGCAATCTGATTTTTGTACCGTATCAATTACCGAAGGAATAGATGCCGCATCAGAATAAGTGCCGATGAATTTATCGCCTTTTTCATCCAACACAGTTTTGCCAAGGGTAGTAGTAGTGTATAAAAAACCACTGGCATCAATGAGTTGCTGCAATAAACCAAACAAGCCAAACCTTAACACTTCTACACCAGCAAATATCAAAGGGTTTTTTACCAATGGTTTATTGTTGCTATCTTTTGCTGTAAGCGTGGCCCAGGCATTATTAACCGCATTTGCCAATGCAGCAGGCTCGCTTTTTAAAACAAGTGGTTGTAAAGGTTTTGATGATGGTTGTGGACAAGGCTCGGCCCATACTTCTTTATAACAGGCAATATAAACCGGGCGTTTGTGTGTGATTGCAGCAATTAATAGATTATCAATTTTTTCAGGCGCATTAACAGATGTGCTGAGTGTTTCTGCAGCAACGGTCACTTGCTCCATCACTTGCTGATCGGCTTTTAAATTACCGGTTGAGTGATGAAAAAGTACATCGTACATATTGCTCATCTGCCTGGCATCGGCACCTGGGCATGCGCTGATAACCACTACAGGACTGCGTTCTACATAGGCACCCGCAATAGCATTCAATACACTAAAAGTACTTACGCCAAATTGTAAAGATACTGCTCCCAATCCCCTGGTGCGGCCGTAAGCATCTGCTGCATAACCTGCATCCAGTTCGTTAGCTGCACCAATTGTATTAATACCATCAAAATGCTCCAATGCCTGTGTAAAGTGTTTTACATAATCGCCCGGTATCTGAAATACATCTGTAACATTAAGTTGCTTTAACCGGGTTAATAAATAATCGGCAACAGTAAACGGTGTTTGCTTCATTTATTGATTTTTGTTTGAATGATTTAAGGTATTCCACAAAGTCACCATGCGCACAAAGTGTTTTTGTAAGACTTATTTCTTTCTTTGTGTTCTTTGAGTCTCTGTGGGATATCTATTTTTAGTTTCTTAAAACCTGGTCTTTTAATTTTATCCAGCAAAGCAATCAAGGCAAAAAAAGTGTTATCGTAATATTTCATTTTTTCTTTGTGCTCTTTGCGCCTCTATGGGATTTTTTTTTACTTCTTTACTTAATAACCGGTACAATCTTTACTGCAAAAATTCTATTACTGGCAACAGAAAAGTGTGCAGCCTTCACTCCAAATACATTGGTAAGTGCCGATAAAATACCGCCATGTAAATAACCTACAGCAGCCCCTTTGGGATTGGCTTTAATAAATGCATCATAATCAATAACGCCGTTGGGCATCATGTTGGTTTGTAAAGTCCACATCATTTCAGATTCGGATCCATTGTATGCAACCGAGCCTGCAGGCAGTGTTACCGCACCAACAGAATCTTTTGCCGATGCCGGAAGTATAAAAGGAGTTTTTGTATCTGGAAATGAATCTGGCAAAAGGTATTGCGAAAAATTATGCTTATCATCTACCACAATTGTAGAAAACTGGTTGCTGAAAGGTATATGATCGAAAGGGTTATTACTATCAGTTGCAATTAACGGCGCATTGGTAGCAGTAAGTGCCGCTGGTATGGTTATTGGCCCACCTGTGTAATTTGAATTCTTCATCCCACCCATTAAAGTAGCGTACGATGTTTTATTTTGTTTACTGTAAACAGACACCACCTGGCAGGTGTACACATTTGAGCGCATTACAAAAGGTTGCTCTGCTGCAGCATCATTGCCATACCAAACGGGCGAATCAAAATTGGTATTGCCATTTTTAAATACTCCTGAATAATACAGCAAAGCCTGGCTGCCGTCAGCAGGATCAATCATGGAACTCATACTTCCATCACGCCGGCGAAAGTTACCGGCGGTAGCAGTATCAGGCTGGTTATCCCAACAGGTTTTACAAACCGATACCGGACTTATTGTTAATGTTGTACCATCATCTTTGTAAGTAAATGTTCTTATTTGATGTGTGTACAGATCACCAGTGCCCACAGCAGGTGTAGAAAAATTCCATCCAAAAACCAGGTGAACTGTTTTGTTAAGTGCACTGATTTCTCCACCGGTAACAGCCAGGCTTGAATCCAGTACCTGCCTGATTGAATTTGCAGGCATTGATGGTTGGTTATTTACCACCATACTAATTAATGCAGGAAGATTTACAGCAGTTATATAAGGTAGGGTTATTGGGCCTGTAGGGGCTTTTCCATCTTCCGTTTTTGCAGTACCAGCCAAAACCACGCCCGATTGCGGAGTACCAGGTACTTTAAGTTTGGTTGGTACATTAGCGCCCAATAAACCGCCTACAATATACAGCACACTGTCATCAGTAAAAAACTGTGCATTGTTTGCAATAAACTGCGATGTATTCATGCCAGGCAGTGTAACTTTTGATTCCGGTACGCTCAACACATTCCATTGAGTTGGCTCTGACCAGTTTTTTGTATCAATCACATAAATAGTTTTGTTTGAGTTTGACCGGTTGAATTGATAAGTGCCACCATGCAAACCGTTGGTACGGCCTCCCAGCATTACTATTTTATCTTTATAAATGGCATGGGTATAGGAGTGAAGGTCGGGTAGTTTTTCATTTACATATTCAACCAATTGAACGGTGTAAGGCGGGCCTGCATAAACTTGTGCGGCAGTGGTTTCTTTTTGGGGATTATTATTGCAACTTAAGGCAATAGCCATCGTGGCAATACATACAATGATTGTTTGTTTCATAAATGCTGTTAGGAGGTTAAAATGGTAACTAATTATTTGCAGAAACAAACTACTACAAATAACGCGGCAATTTATAACGCATAATAACCTGATTGGGCAAACAGGTATTTTCACCTGCTTAAATTATTTACATTTTATAGAGCAAAGCCAACGCTTATGCCGCCCCAGCGATGATACTTACTGCTGCGGAACTCTTTGCTCAGAATAGATTGTGTGTAGGAGAAATATAGTTTACGGAAATTAACAATGATGCCTGCATCTGCCTGAAAAGTTATGCGGTTAACATCTTTCGCTGCAATTACATAGGGGCTTTTGCGGTTGAATAATCCACCCTGCATGCTTGCATCGTAACCAATAAAATTTACACGGCTTTGTGAGTAAAAATAGTATTCAACTTTTCTTTTTTTATTATCAACGGCTGTAAATCTTTTATTAAAACGGCCAGCCATAAAATTAAAGCCACCACTAAGTTTATCATTGAGTGTACCTATTCTTGCTTCTGCTGCTGCATTCAATAAAAAATTATTGCCTGCTGCAATTAATTGTTTTTCGTAATTAAGCTGATAATTAATGATGATGTCATTCTTTATTTCATATTCCCATCCATGCGGCAATGGATTGCCGGTCCATTTGTGAATGTAATATTGAATCTCGTAACCCAGGGCTGCCTTACCCATTACTCCAATGCTAAAGGCCGTTGAAATTTGCTGACGCTTTATTTCATCTACCTGAATTAAAAATGTTTTTAAAGAAATGTTTGAGTTAAATGGCCTGTCGCCATACAAAATACTATCACTTAATATAGAAGTGGGAGTGTAGCCAAACAAATTAAAGCTGATACCGTATTGAGGTTTTGTTGAAAATGGCTTCCACAGCAACTTTGCCAGCGGAAACCTTTGTATTGCCGGATGCACAAAATCAAATGTTATACCCTGACTGTAATACTCATCAGATTTGGTAAAATAATCATTATCGTAATGAAAACGGAAATAACTGTTGCGGCCAATATTGCGAAACGTGGAACTGTTGTCAATTAATTGAGCACTGGCATTGCAGCAAATACTTATCAAGATTAAGCCCAAAAATGCATTTAAAAATATTTTACCCACGCATTATGTACGTACATTTTACCATTGCAGATGTAGTTACGAAAAACGGAAACCCGGTGAAGAATTATATAAGTAAACCAAAAGATTGTGTAACAATTACTTTGCATAAAACATTGAATTTTGTTATAAACTAAATTTATAAATATGAAGCATTTGCAAAATAAACATGAGCAATCGAATAAAATATCAGATCAAAATAAAGTAAAACCCTTAAATAGTATTACTGTTTTGGCTTTATTTGCCATTACTTTTTTGTTAAGCTCCTGCGAAGCCATTGCTGGTATTTTTAAAGCAGGGATGGGTTTCGGTATTTTTTTAGTGATAGCAGTTGTACTGGTTATTGTATTTTTTGCCATGAAAGCAGGTAAAAAGAATTAGTGATTTAAAAAGAGTTTTTAAATACAGGTATAAGTTTTCTTTATTTAATACTTAAACAAAGGTGTTGTCTTTATA
>JANMBZ010000159.1:0-7790 GCA_031360765.1 Chitinophagaceae bacterium | reverse complement strand
ATCTTCTTATCATAAATTAAAATGTACGGATTGCTTAACTCAACCTGCATTTTTTCGCTGTTGGTTACAAAGTACGGAGAGATATAACCACGGTCGAACTGCATACCTTCCACCACATCAACTGTGGTATCTGTTCCTTTTGCTTCTTCAACAGTAATAACACCTTCTTTACCAACCTTAGCCATTGCCTGGGCAATTAAAGCGCCGATTGCTTTATCGTTATTGGCAGAGATGGCAGCTACCTGCTCAATCTTTTTGCTATCACTTCCGATTTTTTCTGATTGCTTACGCAGGTCTTCTACTATTGCAATAACTGCTTTATCAATACCACGCTTTAAATCCATTGGGTTTGCACCGGCAGCAACGTTCTTTAAACCTTCGCTGATGATGGCCTGCGCCAATACAGTTGCAGTAGTAGTACCATCACCCGCAATATCTGCAGTTTTACTTGCTACTTCTTTAACCATTTGTGCACCCATGTTTTCAATAGGGTCTTCCAGTTCAATTTCTTTGGCAACAGTAACACCATCTTTAGTTACAGATGGAGCACCAAATTTGCGCTCAATAACCACATTACGGCCTTTTGGGCCAAGGGTTACTTTTACAGCGTCTGATAAAGTATCAACGCCTTTTTTCATTTTATTTCTTGCTTCAATATCGAAGAATATCATTTTAGACATAATATAAGTTACCCCAAATCCGCCAACCGGCGGACTATAGAACCTGAGGGGCTAAGCAGGTTTTACTATTTTGAAATGTATAAATTTAAAAGAGCTAAGTTCCCCCTTCAGGGGGTTAGGGGGTTCTTATCCCACCTTCATCAAAATATCCGAAGAGCGCATCATCAGCAGGTCTTCACCTTCCAATGTAATTTCTGTACCGGCATATTTACCATACAAAACAACATCACCAATTTTTTGCTTAACAGGAATAATATTTCCAGTTTGCTCGGCATATTTACCAGGCCCAACTGCAACAACAGTTCCTTTTTGAGGTTTCTCTTTAGCAGTATCAGGAATAATAATTCCGCCGGCTGTTTTAGTTTCAGCAGCAGCAGGCTTTACGAGTACTCTGTCGTCGTATAACTCGTAATTAGCAACTTTTTTTGCCATAATGTATTTTTTGATTTTGATTAAGAATTTAAATAACCGTTTTTACGGTTGGCAAAGGTACTGCCATTATTGTACCAACAGCCAGTAAATGGCATTAAATACTCAAGTTGGCAGCAAAAACTGCAAAATTGGATGGCAGGAGAAAACTCTGACAGGATTTTTTGTCAGTTTGTTGCTGCGCAACAAAGTTAATTGCCACAGAAGCACTGAAGCACAGAAAAATACAATTGCTGTTTTCCTTCCGTGCTTCTGTGTTTCTGTGGCAACCTAAGTTCTGCCGCAGGCAGAAAAACTAAACAAATTCGTGTAAATCTGTGCAATCTGTGGCAATTTTTCTTTTGACGAAGGCAAAAAATCTTCATTGCTCTAAACTTCTTCATACATTTGCAGCTTTAAAAGAAAAAGTTCTTTAAGCAATGATCAGCAGAAGAAATATCCGTGTAAAAGTAATGCAGACCTTATACAGCATTGACAGTATGAATGGCGATGCAAAACCCGGTGAAGCAACCGGCATTCTTACCAAAAAAATTGAGCAAAGCAGGCAGATTTTTACCTACCTCGTTTATTTTATAACCGAAGTTGCCCGTTATTCCGAAACCGATGCCCGCCAAAAAGCATCCAAGCATTTGCCAACAGCAGCCGACCTCAACATCAATACAAAAATTGCCGGTAACGAATTACTCTGGAAAATAGTAGAAAATGTAAGTTTTAAAGCGGCTGTAGCCGAAATAAAACCACAACATATTATTGATGCTGAACTGCTGAAAAAAATATACCTGCAGCTAGTTTCTTCGCCTGAATATGCTGAATATATTGAAGAGCAAAGCAGAACTGGTAAGCTTGAAAAAGAGATGCTTGAATTTATTTTCTGCAACCTGATGCTGCCTAATGAAGATTTTATAAACCATGTTGAAGAGCATTTTATACATTGGGATGATGATGCAGAAATGATGAACCAACTGGTGCTTAATTTTTTGAGCAAACCCGGCAATACTGATTTTACTGATATACTCAGTAAGGAAAAAAGAGAGTTTGCCCAAAGCCTTTTAAAAACCGTTTTAGATAAAAAAGATGTTTGCCTGGAGCTTATAAAACCCAAACTTAAAAACTGGGATGCCGAGCGTATTGCAGCGCTGGATCTAATTATACTGCAAATGGGCGTTTGCGAATTTTTGTTTTTTGAAACCATCCCCACCAAGGTTACCATTAACGAATATATTGACCTGGCAAAAGATTACAGTACCGTACAAAGCGGCCAGTTTGTTAACGGATTGCTTGATAATATTCACAAAGAATTGCAGGCCGAAAATAAAATAGTAAAGAAGAGTTACAAGAACAGCACCATATAATAACTTTGCAAAAAATTAAAAGTGAAAAAAATAATCTTATTTGTTTTAATTGCCGCTTCCATTATCTCCTGCGATGTAAAGCGTAAAGATAAAAACGCCATTGATGCCGAATCGCAAAAAGTACTGGCTTCAAAAGATTCTACCACGGTGCAGATTATTGACTCTGCCTATAATTTTGGAAAAGTAACCGATGGCGAAAAAGTAGAATACAGTTACCGTTTTAGAAATACCGGCACCAAACCCCTGGTTGTAGTGCAGGCTACGGCCAGTTGTGGCTGCACCGTTCCACAAAAGCCCGAAAAACCTATTTTACCCGGCGAAATCGGGTTTATAAAAATTGTATTCGACAGTAAAGGACGTGTTGGCGAAGCACATAAAACCATTACAGTAACATCAAATGCAAAACCGGAATTTCCGCCATTAATTTTAACTGGCGAGGTGCTTAAAGAAAAGTAAAATAAAAAAATATTCCATTATTTAATTAACATTATCAACTTTATAAACAATTAAACAAACAACATGCAATTATTAAGTATTTTTTTACAGGTTGGCTCTGGTACAAGTTCGTGGACTACTCCTATTATGATGGGTGCAATGATCCTGGTTTTCTGGTTATTCATGATTAGGCCACAGGCAAAAAAAGCAAAAAAACAAAAAGAGTTTATCAATAACCTGCAAAAAGGCGATAAGATTGTTACCATTGCAGGCATACATGGTACTGTAAACAAGGTGAATGATGATGCTACCCTGGTGCTGGAAACCAGCCCCGGCAGCTACATTAAAATTGAACGCAGCGCCATCAGTATGGAATGGACGGCTAATATTAATAAGCCGGTTGCAGAGGTAAAAAAGTAATCGCCCATTAATTTGATTATTGGAATTTTAGAGGTTACAATATTATATTCCGGAATTGAAGTTTAACTTCGGTTCCGGATTTTTTTTAGAGCCTTGTATTTTATAAATTGAATTTAAAACTCAAAAAAAATAATCATTTATCATTTACAATTGAATTAATAATAACATGACTAATTTATCCGAAACTGAAAACAACCTGCCCGGCAAAGCAATCGGTTTATTAATTGTGTTCGTTTTAATAAGCCTGCATTTAACTGCACATGATGTAGAAGGACTTTCAAAACTGAGTAAAACAGAAGTACTGGGCATTTATCTTCAACTCGGTTA
This sequence comes from Chitinophagaceae bacterium, assembly GCA_031360765.1. Classification (GTDB taxonomy): domain Bacteria; phylum Bacteroidota; class Bacteroidia; order Chitinophagales; family Chitinophagaceae; genus Ferruginibacter. The sequence continues at coordinate 4,147 of JANMBZ010000159.1, read as the reverse complement.
CACACATATTCTGCCGCTTGGCCTTGATCATATTTTATTTGTGTTGAGTTTATTTTTGCTCAACCCTAAATTAAAACCAATTTTATGGCAGGCTACTGCTTTTACGGTGGCACACACCATTACGCTTGGCCTGGCTATGTACGGCGTAATTAAACCACCGGCAAATATTGTAGAGCCGGTAATTGCATTATCAATTATGTATGTGGCGTTAGAAAATATTTTTTCGGATAAATTGCGTGCCAGCCGCATTGGCATTGTGTTTTTATTTGGGCTGATACACGGTATGGGCTTTGCCAGCGCCTTAACAAGCCTCGGACTTCCAAAAAATGCTTATTTAGAATCTTTGCTGATGTTTAACCTGGGTGTTGAGTTGGGGCAAGTAACAATAATAGTAGCGGCCTTCCTTATTATTGGCTTGCCGTTTGGCAAAAAACCATATTACCGTAAAAGAATTGTAATGCCAATATCTATTGCAATAGCTGCCATTGCCGCCTATTGGACTGTGCAAAGAATATTTTTTACGTAGTTTTTATGGCATGAAGCAGATTTAATTAACTTACATTTTCTAATAACCCCGCCACTTTTGCCAGTGCATCTTTAACTTCAAAAGGTTTTGCAATAAAATCATTTGCACCGGCGGCCAGGCAAATATGTTTTGCGTCGGGATGGGCCGACATCATGATTACCGGTATAGCTCCCACAATAGGATTATTTTTTAACGCTGCACAAATATCTGTTCCGTTTCTTCCGGATAGAAACATATCTATAAAAATTAAATCGTAGTGGTGAGTAAAAACATGCTCTTCAATGTTATCGGGATTTGTAAATAAATCCACATCATAACCCTTAAACTGCAGCATCATTTTCATCATCATCCCAATATCGGCATCATCATCAATTATCAGTATTTTTTCTTTTTCCATTTTATTAATTTTTTTCAGGTGCGGTATTTAAGGTAAAAATAAATTGAGCGCCTTTGTCTTTTTCGCTGTTTACAGTAATGCTGCCATGATGTTTTTGTATAACAGAGTTCGCTATAAACAAACCGATACCAAAGCCGGGGAAAGTCTGCTCGTTTTTACCACCAACCCTATAAAAGCGTTCAAATATTTTTTGCTGATCGTCTTTGTTAATACCAATTCCAAAGTCTTTTACACTTACGCTAACTGTACCCGGTTCAGTTGTATAAACCCCTATTTCAATATTGCTGCTTTGAGGGCTGTACTTAATGGCATTGTTTATTAAATTAATAAGCACCTGTCCAATTCGATCACGGTCGGCAAATAAGGTGGCCCTAAAATCCTGGTTTAACTTTATATGGTAGGTAGGTTTAGCTACTGCAATATCTGCTGTTATTTCTTTTACTAAATCATTCAGGCTAAAGGTTTCCATCTTAAGCTGCAGGCTGTCGGCTTCAATCCTCGTTAAATCGAGCATCTCATAAATAAGCCTGGTTAAGTTTACTATTTGTTTATCAATGCGTACCAGTGATGTTTTTAGCTGCTCAGGGGTTACCGTGCTATGTTCTTCGTTAAGCATCATCAGCAATATTTGTACATACCCTTTAATAGAAGTAACAGGCGTTTTTAATTCATGGCTAACCATTTTTATAAAGTTACCTCTTCTTTCTTCTTCCTCTTTTATATGTTGCATTTCGGTGTTGGTACCAATCCACAATTTTGTATTATTGAATTGATCTTTTTGTGCCAATCCCCTGCTGAGATGCCATTTATAGACCCCTTGTGTATTAATGAACCGGTGCTCCATTTCAAAGTTTTCGCCCGTTTTAATGGAGTGCTCCCAGCGTGCTTTGGTTTCTTCCAAATCATCTGGGTGCAATACTTTTTTCCACCCCCAATCTTTAAGCTCATCAAAGCTAAGTCCGGAGTAATCGAGCCAGCATTTATTTACATAATTATAATTGCCATTGCTATCAGATGTCCATACTTTTTGAGGCATAACATCCGACATTTTTCGAAAATTTTCTTCACTCTCTCTTAAATTTTTATTGTATTCTGCCTGCGGGGTTACTTCGTAAGCAATGATAGAAATGCCTTCTACTTCATCATTCAAATTACGTTGTGCCTGGTATGTGAAACTGTAATAGCTTAATTCAATTTTGCCATTACGCATTACTTCAACGGGCATTTCGATTGCCTGAAAACTATTACCAGTTGCATACACCTGCTTAAAAATAGCGGCAAAGCCCTGTTCAACTATTTCGGGCAGCACCTGAAGCAACGGTTTGCCTATAATATCTTTTCCTTTTCCCCAGCTTGCTAAAATGGCATCATTGGCAATTTCAATAATTAAATCGGGCCCTTTTAAAATACTTATTAAAGAAGGAGATGTGTGTATCATATTGTGATACCGAAATTCACTTTCTTCTACTTTTTTTCTTGCTACTACCTGCTCTGTAATTTCATGTGCCAAAGCCATTACTCCTGATATAGTTCCGTCAGCTTCACGCAGTGGCTCATAAATAAATTTTATAAAAAGATTTTCAAGCTTTCCATTGCGCATTAAACTAATAGGTAGTTCTTCAACAACATACCGTTCCCCAGATGAGTAAACATTATCCAATAATTCTTTAAATCCCTGTTCCATAAGTTCGGGCAACACTTCAAATGCAGGTTTATTTAATGCTTCTTCCAATGTTCTGTCCCACATTTCATACATTCCCTTGTTTATTACTTCTATTACATAATCTTTTCCACGTAATACGCATATAGCAACAGGTGCCTGCATTACCTGATTTTGAAACCTGTTAAGCAATTCCTTTTCTTTAAGCTGTTGTTGCTTTTGTTCTGTAATATCTCTTGATACTGAAATCAGTTGCTCCACTTTATCATACTTAGTAATGCCTGCTATTGGCAACACAATTATATCCCACCATTTAGGTGTGCCTTTGGCTGTTTTGCCCAATGCCTCAAAGTGCACGCTTTCCCCGGCAAGTGCTTTTGTTACTGCATCCTTTATCATTTGTTTGTTTTCCTGATCCCATAAATCACTCCAATGTTTATTTTTAATCAGCGCAAAGTCATCAATCTCCAACAGGCAAATACCATTTTGGTTCATAAACTGCAGCCTGCCTTTGGTATCCAGAATTTTAATGCAATCGGGGCTGCTGTTAATTACTGAGCGGCTAAATTTTTCGCTTGCTGTTGCTCTTTCTCTGGCATTTACCTGCTCAGTAATATCAAACTCCATATTAGTAGCACCTGTTACTTTTCCTGCTGCATCAAATTCGGGTATTGCGTAAACCCTAACATGACTGCGGGTACCATCAGGCCTATCTACAATAATTTCTGCTCCATGGGTGGCATGTCCTTCTTTAATTGCCAAAGCCATGAAGCTGCATTCCAGAGGAAGTGGGGTATCATCAGCATTAGATAGTTTATAAGCTCCACACCAGTACTCTTTACCGATTTCTGGCTTACGCCCCCACATTTTTAAAGCTGCGTTATTGTAAAAATTTAAAATGCCCTTTGCATCACAGCTATAAACAACAGCAGGTAATTCTTTTACCATCTGCCTGAAATGGTTTGTACTTTTTATTAAAAAATTTTCAACTTCTTTTTGTTGGGTAATATCTTCAATGGAAAGCAGAATCAATTTTTCTTGTTTTCTTTCTCTGGTTATTTCCAAAGCATTTAATAAAATGGTGCGTTCGCCAATTGATGTAAAATGGTGTGTTACTTCAAAATCGGTGACCTGTGTTTTTTGTGGCAAAATTTCTTCCAGCAAGGTTCGTAGTTCAGGAATATTCCATTGCCGGTTACCCAGGTCGTACACCAACACACCTTCTGTTTCCTGTTCATTTACATTAAATGTTTTATAAAAAGCTTTGTTGGCCGTTTTTACACGCAGGTGTTTATCAAGCACCAGCAATGGCTGGTAAAGGGTGGCCACAATGCTTTCGCTGTAATTTCTTGCATCTGTTATTTGCTCGTTCAGGCCAGTTAATTCATGGTTTAAAACGGTAAGTTCTTCGTTGGTGCTTTGTAATTCTTCTTTACTGGTTTCTAGTTCTTCATTCAGGCTTTGCAATTCTTCGCTGCCACTAAGCAGTTCCTCGTTTGCACTTTGCAGTTCTTCGTTGCTTGCTTCCTGCTCTTCGGTAATGCTACGCATATCTTCACGTAAC
>JANMBZ010000221.1:0-3355 GCA_031360765.1 Chitinophagaceae bacterium | reverse complement strand
GCTTCAATCATTTGCCTGGCTGTGTATGCATAAGGGCCAGCGGCATGCAAAACCAGTTTAACTGCTGCTAAAGCATTTTCTAACTGTGCTTCATTATCCAGGTCAATAATCCGATAGGAGAGTTGTAATTCATCGGCAAGTGGTTTAATACTGGCTTCTGTTCTTCCGGCAAGTATTGGTTGTAAATTATAAGCAGCGGCAAGTTTTGCAATGAGTTTACCTGTGTAACCGTTGGCTCCGTAAAGTAAAAATTTATTTTGCATGATGAAAATTACAATTATTTATAGGGTTAACTCAATAAAAAAAATCCATCCGGTAACTTACAGGATGGATTTTCTGATTATAGATATTCTTTTCTAAACTTTCTCTTCCATATAACTTTCCATCGGTTCACAGGTACAAATCAAATTCCTGTCGCCAAAAGTATTATTGATACGTGCAATAGATGGCCAGAATTTATTTTTAGCAACATAAGCCAACGGGAAAGCTGCTTCCTGCCTGCTGTACGCATGTTTCCATTCGTCGGCACAAATTACGTGTTGGGTATGCGGCGCATTTTTTAAAGGGTTATCAACCTTATCAGCTTTGCCATCTTCAATGGCTTTTATTTCGTTGTAAATGCTGATGAGTGCTTCGCAAAAACGATCCAGTTCGCCTTTGTCTTCACTTTCTGTTGGCTCAATCATAATGGTGCCCGGCACCGGGAAACTCATCGTTGGCGCATGAAAACCATAATCTATCAAACGCTTGGCCACATCTTCAGCCTCAATGCCGCAGGTATTTTTAAACGGACGTAAGTCAACAATAAATTCATGTGCACAATATCCGTTTGCACCGGTGTATAAAATTGGATAAAATTTTTCCAACTTCGCTTTCATATAATTCGCATTCAGAATTGCATACTCTGTAGATTTTTTTACACCCTCGGCACCCAACATTTTTATGTAAGCATAGCTGATGAGTAAAATGCTGGCACTACCATAAGGAGCTCCACTAACTGCATGTATATTTGAAGCAGTAGATTTTAAAGTATCATTTACATTATGACCAGGCAAAAATGGTTTCAATTTATCGTTAACACAAATTGGCCCAACACCCGGCCCGCCACCGCCATGAGGTATGGCAAATGTTTTGTGTAAATTCAAATGGCAAACGTCAGCGCCAATCATGCCCGGACTGGTTAAACCAACCTGCGCATTCATATTGGCGCCATCCATGTAAACCAGTCCGCCGTTATCGTGTATAGTCTGGCAAATGTTTATGATGCCTTCTTCAAATACACCGTACGTACTTGGGTAAGTAACCATCAATGCAGCTAAATTATCTTTGTGAGCTTCAGCTTTTAATTTTAAATCTTCAACATCTATATAACCTTTATCATCACTTTTTACAACCACTACTTTCATACCAGCCATAATTGCACTGGCAGGGTTGGTGCCATGTGCAGAGATTGGTATCAACACAATATTTCTATGGCTTTCATTGCGTGCCTGGTGATATGCACGGATTGTAAGCAAGCCTGCATACTCGCCCTGGGCACCACTATTGGGTTGCAAAGAGCAGGCAGTAAAACCGGTTATCTCCGATAAGTATTCCTCCAGATTTTTAATCATGTATTGATAACCTGCTGTTTGCGATGCTGGTGCAAAAGGATGAATTGAGCTGAATTCAGGCCAGCTAACCGGTATCAACTCCGTAGCTGCATTCAGCTTCATAGTGCAACTTCCCAAACTAATCATGGAAGTGTTTAAACTCAGGTCTTTATTCTCTAATGATTTGATGTAACGCATCATCTGGCTTTCGCTGTGGTGTGTATTAAAAACCGGGTGCGTTAAATAGGCCGAAGTTCTTTTGCCAAACATATCATCAGCTTCATCAAAAGATAAAACAAAAGTTTTACCGGTAACCGTACTAAAAATGGCAGACAGATTTTTTTCTGTTTCACCAATATAGTTGCTGGCTACTTCATCAATACTCATGCTAACAGTTCCATTAGTATTGTAATGAAAATTAGCCTGGTTATTTTCTGCGGCAGCTTTAAAAGCAGCAACATCTGCTACTTCAAAAGTTATCGTATCAAAGTAATTATCTGTTAACACTTTTACGCCCATATTTTGTAAACCTCTTGCAATTGCAGCGGTTAACACATGAATACGTTGGGCAATTTTCTTCAAACCTTCCGGCCCGTGATAAACCGCATACATAGCCGCCATGTTTGCCAGCAAAGCCTGCGCTGTACAAATATTGCTGGTTGCTTTTTCTCTTTTAATATGCTGCTCCCTTGTTTGCAAAGCCATGCGTAATGCACGGTTGTTTTGTGCATCAATGCTAACGCCGATAATACGGCCGGGTATGCCACGCTTAAATTCATCCCTGGTTGCAAAGAACGCAGCATGCGGACCACCATAACCCAATGGCACACCAAAACGTTGTGCAGAACCTACTGCAACATCAGCACCCAATTCTCCGGGCGGCGTTAATAAAGTGAGCGCCAGCAAATCAGTAACCATAATAACGTATCCATTAACCGCATGCACTTTATTTATAAAATCACGATAATCTTCTACAGAACCTTCCCTGTTTGGGTATTGCACAATGGCACCAAAATAAGTATCATCAAGTAAGGCCATTTTGTAATCGCCATGCACAAGTTCAATACCAATAGGTGTTGCACGGGTCAGCAATACTTCTTTTGTTTGTGCAAAAATATGATCGTCAATAAAAAATTTTGGAGCTGTAATTGTTTCCGTTTTATTTTTTTGATGAAACAACATTGCCATCGCTTCAGCCGCTGCAGTGGCTTCATCCAGCAAGCTGGCATTCGCTAATTCCAGGCCCGTTAAATCGCAAACCATTGTTTGGTAATTTAACAAACTTTCCAAACGGCCCTGCGAAATCTCCGCCTGGTAAGGTGTGTATTGGGTGTACCATCCCGGGTTTTCAAAAATGTTTCTTAAAATAACACTGGGTGTAATTGTATTGTAATAGCCTTGGCCAATGTAAGTTTTAAAAACTTTATTTTTTGCTGCAATCTTTTTCAGTTCATCCAGATATTCGAATTCTGTTTGTGCAACGGGAAGTTTTAAAGGAGCCTTTAATCGGATAGCAGCAGGCACCGTTTTATCTATCAATGCATCCAGTGTATCAATACCAATGCTCTTAAGCATCTCATTTTTTTCAGCTTCGTTGGTTCCAATGTGGCGTCCTGCAAATTCGTACTGTTGTTCATCAAAAAGATTCATATCGCTGTGGTGGTTTTATGCCCCTATCCTAAAAGAAAATCGGGGTAGATTATGGTTTTGTTTTTTGTGTACCAAACTTCAGAATTACTATTAAGCATCGTTGTGTCACTCAC
>JANMBZ010000189.1:0-6484 GCA_031360765.1 Chitinophagaceae bacterium | reverse complement strand
TGGCAATCTCCGCTAAACTCTTATTTAGAGCTAATAATTTGTAGATCTCCACACGCTCAAAATGTGTGAGCCTGGTAAACTTTGTTCGCATCATACAAGCTAAGAATTTACTTAGCGTTGCGTTAGATTATTGAACCGGCTATATAATTCCAGGTTAAAACTCTGGCCATTTGAAAGTACGCCCCTGAGGGTAATGGGGAATTCGGTTATTTCAAATACTGTTGTTGATTTTAAAGGGGAATCAAAAGAGTTTACCAATTTTAATAAAGAGCGGAGTTTTACCGACATTAATTCTGTGAGTATTACCGAAACGCTTGGGTTGGAAAATCCGCCGTATGCACTATTAGAAGTAGTAGTTATTTCAATAGTAATGCGGTTGCCACTTTCAGTTGTGGGAGAAATTTCCACCCGGTCAAATTTAGGCACAGCGTCGGTTACATAGGTTATATAATTTTTGCCCCGGTATTCATCACCGCTCCAATAGCCTTTGACAATACTGTCGGTTTCATTGAACCTTATATAATGCATTTCGCCTTTTCCTTCCTTCAGACCATCCAGGAAATTGCCATCAAAAAAATAAGCAGCAGCATACAAAATACCTTTGCCGTTAGGCAACCCGTTTTTAAAATTACCGGCATATTTCCACAATCCTTTTGCTTCTCCCTTACCATGGGCAAAACCTTTTTTACATTCACCGGTATATTCACCCTTAATGGCTTCCATCAGCACTTTGCAGGTGCTTGCTGTGTCCTGTGCATCCGCATCAGATCTTGTAAAAAAAAATAAAACGCATATTAACCCACGGAGAAATGCACACATAATAAAAATGGATTTTAAGGTAGTGCTTATTAGGTTTTTTATAAAAGGATTTAAAGCAAACTCAATCTAGGTCTATTTCAGGCCTTAATAACCCTCAAGGCCTAAAATATTAACTCAAATTACGCCATTTATCATCACAAAACTACCGTTCATCAAAACCAGACCATCTGAAAAAATAATTTTAAACTGCAAAATCCTTTACTGTAAAGGGTTTTGTACAAAAGCAGCTAATATCTACCACCCACTACTATGAAAAATATGGTATTATGTGTTGCATAGTACTAAAATTCTATTATCTTTGTGTTGTGATAGGGGATAAACCGGTTATCCAGCTCACAAAAGTTCTTAAAGTATAGCCATTAAATTTGTTCTCATCAACTTCTAAAGCCATGTAGCGGTTTGAAGAGGCCAAAAGTATAGCCATGAAAAAATTATTTTCCGAAATGAACCTTTGCAGGTTTTCTGCAGAAAAGCTGATAAAGGTTAAAAAAATGAAGCCATGAACATTGACAACACAGCCAGCCAAATGCGTAAGGGGGTTCTGGAGTTTTGCATCCTCTCTATTATAAAAGAGGGCGAAGCTTACCCTTCGGATATCATTGAAAAAATGAAGGCGGCAAACCTGAACATTTTTGAGGGAACCTTATACCCTCTGCTGACCAGGTTAAAAAATGCAGAACTATTATCTTATCGTTGGGAAGAAAGTACCGGCGGGCCGCCACGTAAATATTTTTCTCTTACCGAAAAAGGTGCAGGATTTTACAAAGAGCTGGAAAGTACCTGGTTTGAGCTTGCGAATGCCGTAAGGGCACTTACCAACACGGAACCCGATAACATTAATAACAACAACTTCAACAACGACCAGCAATAAAAAAGTATAGCCATGTTTTTTTGTTGTAACAAACCAACTAACGAAACGAAAAAAAATTAGCCATGAAACAAGTAATCAACATAAACTTTCAGGGACGTGTGGTTCCTATAGAAGTTACAGCATTTGAATTGCTGAAAAATTATACCGAAAGCCTGAACCGCCACTTTGCCAATGAAGAAGGTAAAGAAGAAATCATCAACGATATTGAAAGCCGCATTGGTGAGCTCTTTCAGGAAAAAATTACCAAAGGCGCCACTTGTATTACCGATGATGATGTAAACGCCATCATTAAAAATATGGGCCGGCCTGAGGAGTTTGAAACTATGGATGACAGTCAGTCTCAATCGTCTTCATACGCTGCAAGAGAAGAACAATCAACCAATAACTTTACAAATACTTCAACAGGCCATAAAAGATTATTCCGCGATGAAAATGATAAAGTACTGGGTGGTGTGTGCAGCGGCCTTGCCAACTATTTTAATATAGATGTAGTAATTGCAAGGATCATTTTTGTGGTGTTGCTATTTTCCGGTGTTGGATTTTTAACTTACATTATTATGTGGATAGCGGTGCCAAGCAGCGCTACCACACAAATTGGCGGCACCCGTAAAAAATTATTCCGTGATCCGGATGAAAAATTGCTTGCAGGTGTATGCAGTGGCATTGGTAACTATTTCGGCATCAACGCCTGGATACCAAGAGTGTTGTTCCTGCTGCCTTTCCTCTCTTTCATTTCACGCTGGGGCCATTGGGGCGGCATGTGGGATTTTGGAGATGTGCTTCGTTTTACCTTCAGCCCAACTTCTTTAATAGTGTATATTATTTTGTGGATAGTAATTCCGGAAGCAAGTACAACATCTGAAAAACTGGAAATGAAAGGTGAAAAAGTAGATATGAATTCTATTAAAGCATCGGTAATGGAAGAGATGAAAGGTGTTGGAAAAAAAGCAGAGAAATTTGGTAAAGAAGCATCTGCTATGGTAACAGATAAAGCAAATATGGTTGCAGGCGATGTTAAAAATTTTACAAGGCGTAACCGGGGCGGATTGGGTAATGTGATAGCTATGATAGCAAAAATATTTGCTTACTTTATTATTGGTTGTGTATGCCTTGCATTGGTGGTGGCATTATTTGCCCTGGCCATTGCATCAATCGGGTTGTTTCCTTTAAAAGATTTTTTAATTGGGGGCGATTATCAGAATGCACTTGCATGGGGCACACTTATATTTTTTATAGCAGTTCCAATTATCGGCATCATCACCTGGGTCATCCGTAAAATTGCACGCTCAAAAAGCAATGGTAAAATGCTTGGGTTTTCATTTGGGGCCATGTGGGTTATTGGATGGATATGTTTTATCTGCCTCATAGCCTCGATAAGCCAGGAATTTAGATACAGCAGTAAAAACCCTGCTGAGCAGGAAATTGCCCTTAACAACCCAACAATTGATAAACTGGAAATAACCTCTAAATCGCCCCTGTATAAATATAACCGCAGCAGGTATTTAAGGTTTGAACCTTTTGAAGGTATTCAGGAAGATACAGCAGTTGTAAAAAATGTTGATGTGAGAATTGTAAAAGCAATGAACGACAGTTTTAAAGTAACAATTATAAGAACGGCAACCGGAAGCTCAAGAAATATTGCAGAAAATAATGCCGCAAAAATTGAATATAGCGGTGTACAGAAAGACAGTATTATGCTAATGGATAAGGGTATAGGAATAAATAAAACAGATAAATTCCGCAATCAGCGTGTTATGATTACCATTTATGTACCTGTTGGTAAAAGGATAAAAATTGATAGAAGTGTAGGATGGTCTAATAATGTACATTTTGGTAATGACTGGAATAACGGCGACTGGTATTATGATTCGGAAGAAGATGCACAAAACTGGAAAGCAGATACGGAATATAAAATGGGAGCAGACGGTAAACTATATACTTTAAACGGAATACCTGCTAACAAAAACGGCAATACCAAAGTAACCATAAACAGCGATGGTATTGAAGTGATAACAAATGAAAATGGCAATGATGATAATTACCGTTACAATAATGGTGAGCCAATGAACAAACTGGATTCTATGAAGCAGAAACTGGAAAAAGAAAAGCAGGAAATTAAAGATTCGTTGCAGAAAGCAAAAGAAAAGATTGAAAAACAACTTGAAAAAATCAGCGTCAACAGTAACACAGAACCAACCCCATTAAGTTCACAATTATCAGTGTTAAGCCCGGTGATTGATATTAACTAAACAACCAATTATCATTTTAAAAAAAACAAAATGAAAAAAAATGTGCTTTCGATACTGGTTGCATTAATTATTATTGCTTCCATGCCATCTTGCTTTCATTATAACGATCATGATATTTCAATTTCAGTTTCGGATGATGAAGATGAATATGAAATGGATGCAGATTTTAAAAGAAGCCAGACACGTGCAGTGCAGGTTTACCTGAACGATCATTTACTGAGCGGAAATATGAAATTGACCCGCAATGATGATATAGAAAAGGAGATAACGCTGGATGATAAAACAACTTTTTACATCAACTCCAACCCCGGTTCACTGCAAATAAAAATAGATAAAACAAAAAACTCAGAAGAGCAGTGCGAAAGGGTAAGGCAGGCTTGCGAAGACCTGAAGGAAATTTTAGCCGATAATTAAACTCGTTTCAATAGTTGAGTTGAAGTTGAAACCAACAACGTCCTGCCATTTTTGGCGGGACTTTTTATTGCAAACCGCATCAGCTTTTTATTTTACATTTGCAGCGTAAAAAAACTAAAATTACTTTCATGAAAAATACACCCTTTACACAAAAACATATTGACTTAGGCGCAAAGATGGCTGAGTTTGCAGGATATAATATGCCCATCAGTTATTCGGGCATTAATGATGAGCATGCGGCTGTGCGTAACTCTGCGGGTGTGTTTGATGTAAGCCACATGGGCGAATTTGTTTTAAAGGGAGAAAACGCACTCGATCTTATTCAACGCATCACCAGCAATGATGCATCAAAATTAACTGATGGAAAAGCGCAGTACAGTTGTCTGCCAAACAATGATGGCGGTATTGTTGATGATTTAATTGTTTATTGCCTGGAACAAAACAAAGCCTATATGCTGGTTGTAAATGCCAGCAATATTGAAAAAGACTGGAACTGGATACAACAGTTTAACGATAAGCAGGTGGAGATGCACAACATTTCTGATAAAACTTGTCTGCTTGCAATACAGGGCCCCAATGCCACCAGAATGTTGCAGCCCCTTACAGAAATGGACATCATGAATTTAAAATATTACACTTTTACCAAAGGCATATTTGCCGGGGTTGAAAATGTATTGATAAGCGCAACAGGTTACACAGGTGCCGGTGGTGTTGAAATTTATTTTGAAGATAAAGGTGATGATGCATCCAAAATTTGGGACGCCATTTTTGAAGCCGGGCAAAAAGGCGGCATAAAGCCCATTGGCCTTGGCGCAAGAGATACGCTGCGTTTGGAGATGGGTTATTGTTTATACGGAAACGATATTGATGATACTACATCGCCATTAGAAGCAGGCCTGGGCTGGATTACAAAGTTCAGTAAGCCTTTTACAAACAGCGTATATTTTGAAAAACAAAAAGCCGATGGGCTTACAAAAAAATTAGTTGGTTTTGAAATGCTTGAAAAAGGCATTGCCCGCCATGGCTACGATATAAAAGATTTTGAAGGGGTTATTATCGGCAGTGTAACATCGGGCACACAATCGCCAACATTAGGTAAGGCAATTGGTATAGGCTATGTTGAAACAAAATCTGCAGCTATTGACAGTGAAATTTTCATCAGCATACGCAACACATTGCTTAAAGCCAAAGTGGTTAAAATGCCTTTCGTTTAAAAATACAATTATGCAAACCAAGATTTTATTTTTTTTAGCTTGCTTTTTTTCTTTGGCAGTTACTGCACAGAAAAATAAAAAGCTGTTGTTATTTGAAAGCAGGGTTGAATTAATGATACCTGAATTTTTTTCAGAAATGAGTAAAGAGGATATTCAGAAAAGATTCAATAGAGGCACACCTCCCGACTTCGTTTTTGCAGAGATGAAAGGAAGTCCCTCTATTTCAATCAGTTTGAAGAATAATAAAATTACTCAGGAAACAGTCGCTCAATATGTTGACCTCATCGAAAACTCAATTACAGGCCCGCTTCCCGAAGCAAAAACTATAAAAAAGGGGACCAGGACAATTAACAATCGAAAGGTGGGCTATATAATTCTGATAACACCTTCAGCAAATGGTGAGATTTATAATTACATGTTTTTTACAGATTTCGGCAATAAATTATTGCTTTGTAATTTTAATTGTATGAACCGTTCAGTTTCTGAATGGGCCGATATAACTGAGTCTATAGCTTCTTCATTAACTGTAAACTAAAATAAAAGATTGCCAAAAATTCACCTCACATCTTTTATCACTGCGCCCATTGAACGGGTTTTCGATTTAAGCCGCAGCATAAACCTGCACCAGCTTTCAACTGCATCTACCCACGAAAAAGCAATTGATGGTGTAATGACCGGTCTTATAAATAAGAATGAAACTGTTACCTGGCAGGCAAAACACCTTTTAAAACAAGGCTTTTTACTTCTAAAATTACGGAGATGAACAGCCCGGTTTTTTTTACAGATGAAATGGTTAAAGGAGATTTTAAAAGCTTTCATCACGAGCATCATTTTAAAGCTGTTGAAAACGGAACTATCATGATTGACCTCGTTAAATTTGAAACGCCGTATGGAAATATTGGAAAAATAGTCAACAC
>JANMBZ010000133.1:0-9700 GCA_031360765.1 Chitinophagaceae bacterium | reverse complement strand
ACCACCTTGCATTTGATTGTTGTGGGTATCAATAGTTATAAGAATCCCAAATACAATTTAAATTATGCAATGGCAGATGCTACATCCTTCTCTGAGGCTATAACAAAAGGTTCTAAAGAGCTATTTTCAAATACCAGTATCAGCTTTATGAAAGATGGCGAAGCAACCAAAGAAGGTATGACTGCCGCATTTGAAAAAGTTAAAGCAGCAGCTAAGCCTCAAGATCTGTTTGTTTTTTATTATGCCGGTCATGGTGTTATCAATGATAAGAATCAGTTCTTCCTGGTGCCTTATGATGTAACACAATTGTATGGCAATGATGGTGCACTGGAACAGAAAGGTTTTAGTGCAGTAGAATTACAACAAATGAGTAAAGACATAAAAGCACAAAAGCAATTGTTTATTTTAGATGCATGCCAAAGTGCGGGTGCATTAAATTCTGTAGTGAGTGCAAGGGGTGCAGCTGAAGAAAAAGCTATATCCCAATTGGCAAGGGCTACCGGTACTTATTGGCTTACTGCCAGCAGCAGCGAACAGTTTGCATCTGAGTTTTCGCAACTGGGCCATGGCTCATTTACCTATTGTTTGCTGCAGGCTTTTAAAGGCGATGCAAATCCCGGCGATAACAAACTAACTGTAAAAATTCTGGATGCATACCTGCAAACAAAAGTACCTGAGGTTACACAGAAATATAAAGGAACCGTGCAGTACCCGGTAAGTTATAGTTATGGAAATGATTTTCCGATTATCATGATAAAATAAAAAATAAACAAACGCAGCATGAAGCAGCATTTTAATTTCATTTTAGTAAGCACAATAATTATTTTAGTGCTGGCGTCCGTGATACCCGTGAAATTACTGGCCCAAAGGCCTGAATTAATTATTCCTGCGACACATTCTGCAAAATCGGTTATCATTTCTCCCGATGATAAATGGCTTGTATCTGGCGGTGGCGAAGGGTTGAAGATATGGGACAATAAAACCGGAAGCCTTTTAAAAAACCTGGCACCTGGCCGCAAGAACAATGAGCGTTTTGATGCAGGCCGCATAAATATGGCTATCGATAATGCAAGCCGTTTTTTGGCTATGCAGATAGAAGACACGATCTACTTTTTTGACTTTGATAAATTTACAATTACCAACAGCGTAAAGGTAAATGGCAAAAGAACTGCCATGGTTTTTTCGGCAGATGGCACTGAATTGTTTGTTGGAGGTATTAATGGCGACAAATATGATACATATATTTTCGAAAAAATTGGATTGTCTAGTGGTAAAATAACTTTTCTTCAAAAAATTGATATTGTTACACAGGCAACACATCAGGTAACTAAACTCAGCGTTTCGCCTGATGGCAAAGACCTGTTGGTGTACGACCAGGTATTAGGCGGATGGCTGCTGGATATTTCAACCGGCTCGATAAAAAAATATTTTAGCGATAAACTCTTCCTTTATCCATTTAATTTTTTACCTAATGGAAACATTTTGGCATTTGGCGGCGAAAAAGAAAAGGTTTTAAATGTGCAGGAGCTTGACCGTAAAACTTATCTGCCGCTGCGTAAATCAAAAAATCTTTTTAAAGATGAATATGTACCTGCAGCAAACAATGTTGTTGCTTACACGTCTTCATCCGGAAAAATTGGCTTAATGTACCAGAATGAATTTTTGGTTTTCAACCCTGCCGATTTTACAGCAACTGCAAAAAAACAATTACCCAAAGGCGAAAAGATCGGTTTAGTTGATAAACTCAGTTTTGCCATGTCAGCTAATGGCAATTACTATGTTAACAGCATCGAGATGACAAAGAACAATGCTGTAACACAGGAGATCGTTTCACATTTCGGCGAATTTCCACTCGATAGTTATGTGCAGTTTGTTTTTAAACACACCAATGGCGTTTGTTTAAAAGACAGAACCCTCAGTTTTGAAAACGGTGTTTTTAATATGAGGATTGTGCCGCCATTATCTACCACACATAAAATTGATTACTCTAATTTTTTATACAGGCTTACCAGGGATGGTAAAACAGGATTTATTTATAACCAATCCTATGGGCTGTATCGCTTCGATCCCAATGTTTCCAAAATTGAATACGAGTCGGTTACAAAAATCAATGCAATGAAAAAGAATTTTGTTGGCATGCAGATCTTTGATGACCTGAATTTACTGGCAATGATAGGTGATGAAGGTATTTATGTACTCGATCTTAAAACGCTGAGGGTATTGTACATTGTAGATATTCCATACGGCCTGCGTTACAATGGCCTGCAGGAAAGGCTAAACAAATTCTGTGACATCTCTCCCGATAATACCAAAATGATTCTTTTTGCGGAGGCAGAAGACGGAATTAAATTTCTGTATGGTGATAGCAGTAGTTTTATTTATTGTGTTGATTTATCGGATCGGAATGAGAAATGGAAATATCAATCTGTCAACATACAAAACCTGCGCTTTGTTGAAAATGGAAAAAGATTATTGTTTACCTCAAACGATAAACTGATATATCTTGATCCGGAAACGGGTAAGGAATCCGGTCCGATGGTTCAATTGCCGGTGGCCGTTTATTCAACCTATATTGCTCCTAGTGGAAAAACGGCAGCTACACAAATTTCTATTGATACCAGTGCCAATGCCGGTTATAATATTGGTTTGGTAGATGTGGTGAACAGAAAAACAGATGGCATGATACAAGGCACAGGGGATGATGTTAGCGGATTGGTATTTATGAAGAACGAGCGCTACATGCTGAGCGAAGAATACGGCGGCCTTTGTTTTTGGGATATGGAAAAGAAAAGGCAGATCGGTAAACTATATATGTTTGAAAAATCTTCGGATTGGGTTTTGTTAACCGATGACGGACGTTTTGATGCAACCGAAGGCGCATTGAAGAAAATGTATTTCGCCAAGGGAAAAGAAATTATTCCGTTGGAAAGTTTATACGAAAAATATTATGTACCCGGTTTATTGAAACAGATATGGGATAATACCTTGCCTAATAATGTGCCGGATATTGGCGATATCAAATCTCCACCCTCCATAAAAATAACTTTGCAAACTGCTGAACGAAACCTGGATGTTGCGGACGATACAAAAATTGTTTCGGTTGATAAAGAACAGGTAACTATTAAAGCAGAAGCTGATGGGATGAAAGATGTTGTTACTGAGATCCGATTATACCAAAACGGAAAACTGGTACACACAACAAGAAACCTGAGTGTGGAAGATGAGAATAAAGGAGATAAAACAATGACCAAAACTTTCTCGGTTACATTAAATGCAGGGCCCAATAATTTTAAAGCAGTTGCCATCAACAGCCAGCGTACCGAAAGTGTGCCGGCTGAATTGGTTGCAGATTACAAGCCGCTTATTATACCCGTTAAAACACCCGAGAACGAAATTCAACTCTACCTTTTTGTGGTTGGTGTAAATACTTATAAAAATCCCAAATACACGTTGAACTATGCACAGGCAGATGCTGCGGCATTTATAGAGGCCATTACAACAGGTTCGCAGGGCCTGTTTGGTAAAATACATACCACGGTTTTAAAAGATGCAGAAGCTACAAAAGAAGGAATGAGTGCAGCTTTTGAAAAAATAAAAGCTGCTGCCAATCCGCAGGATTTGTTTATTTTTTATTATGCCGGTCATGGTGTAGTAAATGATAAAAAAGAATTTTTTCTGGTGCCTTATGATGTAACGCAGTTGTATGGCAATGATGGCGCATTGGCGCAAAAAGGATTTAGTGCTGCGGCCCTGCAACAAATGAGTAAAGATATAAAAGCACAAAAGCAATTGTTTATTTTAGATGCCTGCCAGAGTGCCGGCGCATTGGAAGTAGTAGCTGGTGCAAGAGGTGCTGCTGAAGAAAAAGCCATTGCACAATTGGCAAGGTCAACCGGTACGCAATGGCTTACAGCATCGGGTAGTGAGCAGTTTGCATCGGAGTTTTCGCAATTGGGGCATGGGGCATTTACTTATTGTTTGCTGGAGGCTTTTAAAGGCGATGCAAATCCGACAGATAAAAAATTAACCGTAAAGCAACTGGATGCTTACTTACAAACCAAAGTGCCGGAAATAACACAAAAATATAAAGGCACGCCGCAATACCCGGCCAGTTATAGTTATGGAAACGATTTTCCCATCATCATTATAAAATAAAACTTAACCAAAATTAACTTTAAACCATTTTTTATGTACAAGTTTATCCTGCTAACATGCATCTGTTTTTCATCGGCAACATTATTTGCACAGCAACCAAAAGTGGTTGCACAGGTGCCACCGGCAGTAACTGCCAAGGTAGTTCCGGTAGTGCCAACCAAAGAATTAAGAAAACAAATGGAGCGAAATTTTAAAAGAAAAAAATTCAAGGCTGTTATTCCTCTTGCCGATACATTATTAAAAAGAAATCCTAAAGAAGAAAATGCTTTTGTAAAAAAAGTAGTAAGCCAGGTGATGCTTAAAATGGATAAACCCGCCATTGAAACTTTTAAAAAATGGTATAAAAATAAAGATACTGCTGCTACAAATATTGCCTTGGTGCCTTATCAATTTGAATTTGCAAAATCTGGCAGATCGGCACTGGTTTATTATAAATCGGCGATGGCCATTGCTCCCAAAAACGGCATACCTTATATAATGTACGGAGCCGATTTTGCAGACGCAGATCAACCCGCTGAAGCACTAAAATATGTGGAGAAAGGTTACAAGATGCTTTCAGGAAAATACAAAGCAAATTATGCAAGTACATACGGTGGTGTTTTGCACCGGGCAGATAAAAAAACCGAAGCATACAAATTCCTGGAAGATGAAATAGCAAGCGGTAACAACACGGAGGATGTGATCAGGGAATATTTCAGGTGCTTTTTAATTGATAAGCGCTATGAAGATGGTATTGCCAAAGCAACTGAATTTATTGCAAAAGATCCGCAGGCAATTTATTACAGAAGAAGAGCCACATTTTATAACGAAATGGGCAATAGCGAAAAAGCCTGTGAGGATGCGGTGACATTAAAAGATAAATATGAAACAGGTGATTTCTGGCAAAAAGAATTTAACTGTCCGGATGTGATGGCACCAATTAAACCAAGTATGCAACGCACTTATATTTATGAAGTGGTCTTCCAGGGAAAAACCTACGACTTCAGGGTAACAAATCCTAAGGTGGATATGGACAAAGGCATTTCTTTTAAATACAAAATGACAGGCGATGTTGGTATTACCGGTGTGATAACTATGAGCAAGGAAGCAATAGATACGGCGCATGTGCAAATGAACAGGTTTGGTGGCGGCAATAAAGAGATCACAGAAGAAACATCGGTATGGGTGAGTAATGCAGTTTTTAATGAATTGAAAACGAAGGGCGAATCCTTTATCCAGGCAAGTATTTTCAGCGCTCAGGTTTTTCAGGTGGTGGATGAAGAAGATCCTTTTTACAGCGTAAACGTGGATGACCAGTTTAAATACATTCGATGCATACATCTTGTTTCAAGAGACAGGGATGATACGCAGGAACTGTGGATCAATGACGATCCTAAAAACCCGATCATCTTAAAAATGAAACTTGATTTTGCAATTGAGTTAAAGCAGATATTATAAGATCTCAACCATAAAAATTGCCGTAACAACTTAACCTGTTGCGGCAGTTTTTTATTTACAAGGCTTTAAAAAACGGTTTAATAAAATACCCAGAATAGTATGAAGAACTTTTTATTGGCATTGCTTACCATATACACGGTGCCTGCATACACACAAAGTGTAAAGCTAAATATCCCCAATGGTCATGCTAAAAATATAGAGCAGGTTGCCATTACTTCCGATGGAAAGTATATTGCTTCCGTATCATACAAAACGGTAATGGTATGGGAAGCGGCCAGTAAAAAAAAGATACATGAGATCAATCTCAATATCAGTCTTACCGCATCTGAAACCAATACACTTGCCATTACAGATAAATTAGACAAACTGGTTGTATCTACAAATAGCGGGCTGTTTTGCTACAACATACAAACCGGTAAGGAAATTTTTACTAATGGTGGATCCAGTGGTGGAGCAACCTTTAGCAGAGACGGAAGCAAAGTGTATGCAATTGATTATGGTACCCTCAACATATTCAATGCTGCATCTGGTAATAAGGAAAAGTTCATTGTACGTGCAGTTGATAATACAGCTTCGGACTGTAAATTTTATGAACTTGGTAATGACCGGTTGATCATTCTTAATAACTACGGCTGGAGCATCATTAACATAGTTACCGATGAGATTGTAATTAAAAAAGTATTTGCAAATATTTATGCAGAACGACTGAAGGGATACGATTACAGCCGAAAAGATAACCTGGTAATTGGTTTCAGGGAAGAATATCTTATTTCATTTGACCCATTGAAAGGAACTGAAATAAAAAGGAAAACGCCAACCTACGATCCTTATGGTATTTGTGCAACTGCAAACGGCGAGTTGGTTGTTTTTAGTTCCGACTATAAAACAAAATCTTATAAAACAGAGGTATTGAAGTCTGCTGATTTTTCGGCTATAAAAACTACATCGAAACCGGCGGCAGATGTGCCCGAAGCAATCTTTTATGCAAATGTTTGTTTACAAATACCGGGTACAGATAAAATTGTTTTCAATAATGATAAAAAGCTAAATATTTACGATAATAAGGAAGGAAGTTTCAGCAGTCCTTTTCAAAACCGGGTTACAGATTTTAAACAGTTTTATTATTATAAGAATTTAAGCCAGCGAATACAACCGGATAATGTGTTTGCTTTTTCAACCGAAGATTATGGCATCCGTAGTTTTAATATGGAAACCTTTAAGCCAGAAAGCTTTGTGCCAGGCACTGCCAGTGCAGTTTACAGTCCTGATGGAAAACTGGTAGCAGGCATTGGAAAAAAAATAACACTCAGCAGCCGTATTACAGGAAAGATAATTAAAACATTGCCATTGCCTGTAGGCGTTGATAATGAACGCGAATTTTTCTTTTTTAGTTACGACAATACAAAAATTATTTATTCAGTAAGAGAAAAGGGGGGCCTGAGTGCGATAGATATTAATACCGGTACTGTATCAAAAGTAGTTTCGCTGGGTAGCAGCTATTACGAATGTTCGGCCAGTTATGATGGTAAATATTTTGCCTGTTTGGTAACCTTTAATGGCGGAGAATATCTGCGCATTTACAACTTCCAAACAAAGCAGGTTGCAATTAGCAAAAAAACCTGTAACAATGGCGAGAGTGACGAATGTATTGGCGGAGTAACTTTTTTAAATGAAAGTTATTATTTACTGGCAGTAAAACAAAAAGATAATATCAGCATTTTTAAAGCAGATGATCCTGCTTATAATTCTTCTTTTAAGCTGGAGCATTTAAATCAATTTTCTGTTTTGGGAGGCGATATCAAAAATAATATAATTGCTATTGGAGAAATAGGGCAGTACCAGGTGGGTACTTATAATCTCAAGCTGATAACGCTTGAAGGGAAAGTATTAAAAACATTTAACGCTGAAAACAATAATGATTTTCTGAAAGCTGCTTTTTCGAAAGATGACAAAGTGATGTTTACAGCTACCACACAAAAAGGCGTACAGGTGTGGAAAACAGGCAGCGGTGAATTGCTGGGTACTTATTACTTTATTGAAAAAACAAACGAATACATTTTTGTATCGCCGGAAGGTTTGTTTGATGGCAGCGTGGAAGGCATGAAAGAATTGTATTTTGTAAAAAATAACAAACCCATTCCGCTGGAAAAATTATACGAAAAATTTTACACGCCCGACCTGCTGCGCCGCAAAGTTAACGGCGAAAAATTTTTACCACCCGATGTGGCGAACCTGCACGATGCACCAAAAGTGTCTATTGCCTATGCAGCCGTACAAAGAAACCTGGAAGTAGCAGATGACATGCCAACCTATCAAAACACCACCGGGGCAGCAGAAATTACAGTTACCGCAAGTGCTCCCGAAGATGTGGTGGATGAGATACGCCTGTTTCACAATGGAAAAGTATTAACCCTGGTAACACGCAACCTGATTGTAGAAGATGAAAAATCGGCAACGGCTGTAAAAAAGTACACGATCAATTTATTGCCTGGCCAAAATAATATACGTGCTGTGTCGCTTAATACACAACGTACAGAAAGCGATCCTGATGAAATTACCGTAGTTTATAACGCAGGTAATGCAAACGGCAATGTGGTAAAACCGATAGTAAACAATACAGCAGGGGCGCCTGTTGCTGTGGTAGATAAGAATGCTACCCTGCATTTAATTGTGGTGGGGATTAATGTCTATCAGAATAAAAACATGAGCTTAAATTATGCGCTGGCCGATGCTACTGCTTTTAAAGATGAAGTGGAGAAGGATGCAAAGAGTATGATCAGTAATATTAAAACCTATTTTGTAACAGATACCGAAGCTGATAAAAAGGGAATAGAAAAAGCTTTTTCTTCTGTGAAGCAAAATGCCAGGCCAGAAGATTTGTTTGTTTTTTATTACGCAGGCCATGGAGTTATTGGTAAAGACAAAGAATTTTATTTGGTGCCAACAGATGTGAGTGATCTTAAAAATGTACAGGCAGAATTGGAACAGAAAGGCTTTGCTTCAAAATTGTTACAGCAATATGCCATAGATATTGCTGCACAAAAGCAATTGTTTATACTGGATGCATGCCAGAGTGCAGGAGCGTTTGAAACGATGGTGACCGCTGATGCAAACCAGCAGAAATCAATTGCATTGGTTGCAAGAAGCACCGGTACACACTGGATGGCTGCGAGTGGTGCACAGCAATTTGCCAACGAGTTTGCCAGCCTGGGACATGGTGTATTTACCTACGTGCTTTTAAATGCATTAAAGGGCGAAGCTGCCAGCAATAAAATGATAACCGTAAACGGGTTAAAAAACTTTTTGCAGGTGCAGGTGCCTGCCCTCATGAAAAAGTACAATGGTGCAGAGCAATACCCGGCCAGTTATGGATTTGGAAATGATTTTCCAGTAGAGATAACCAATAAATAAAAAACAATGAAAAAAGTCATCCTTCTTTTGCTTATGAGTGTTTGCCTCACTAAAGCTCATGCTCAAAATGATTTAGTAGCAGCCGAACAATATATTCGTGCTGCAAGAACGGCCTCCAACGAAGCCATTGCCAAAATGGATGTTGCCGCTGTGGCAAAATACTGGAAAGAGGATTATGTGGAAATTTCCAGCGATGGCAGTTTAATTGCCGGAAAGGAAGCTGTGTTGGCCGATTGGAAAAATATGTTTGCAAAAGATTCTTCCATCCGTTTTGAGCGGCAGTTTGGCAGCATTGAGTTTGGCAGAAAAAATGAAGTAGCCTTGGAAAAAGGCATACTCATTTACACATCACCCTACAACTACAAAGGTTATTACACAGCACTGTGGCGTAAATTAAACGGAGTTTGGGTAACGCAGATGGAGAATTTTGTATCAATATTGTAACCGTAATTTTTATTAACCGAAAACGTGTGCAGCTTTTCATTTTTGGAATGCTGTTTTATTTTTTTATAACTTTCATAAAAATTATTAAAACATCAATATGCAAAGAAGAACTTTTTTACGCCAGTCGGCTGTACTATCTGCCGGTATTTTTGCGATGCCTGAAATGGCTTTAGCCAATAATAAAAAGATAGGATTGCAGTTGTACACACTTCGTGAAAGTGTTGCCAAAGATGTACCGGGTGTTTTCAGCCAG
>JANMBZ010000077.1:0-57863 GCA_031360765.1 Chitinophagaceae bacterium | reverse complement strand
TATACCGAATTAGTAGAAAGGCAACCAGTTTTATCCTTATTACATTTTGCTGAAAGCAAAAATTGGGCTGCTGTAATCAGCAACCCAATTCGTAAAATATTAATACCCATATTGATTAAATAGTTGAATTACCTGAGCTTGTTGATTATTACCATTTAACTGCAATAGCCTATCTCTAAAAGCTGGTATAGAACGAACATCTGATTGTAATGCAGTAAAACATAGCTGTGAGGTATAGTTAGATACATTATCGATAACAGGACCTCCTAATGGAAAATCATTCCTATTATCAAATAAATCATACGGCAAACCCTGCGGTATCCATCTATATACATCACCTGCATTATTGGGGTTATGGCTTTCAAGGGCACCTAGGTAAGCATTTAAACCCGGTACAGTGTTATTTGAATATTCAATGCTTTGCATTCGTGCAGTAAAATTTGCACTAGCACTACCGCCATTGCCGTAATTTCTTTCGCTATAAACATACCCGCAATGGTTGCCCCACATTTCGGCAGTGGCAATTATGGGAGCGTTGTTGCTGGTTCCATTGCCATAAGGGTCGCTGCCGCCACTGCCAATAAGTTCTAATATTTCGGCCTGGCGCAGTAGCGTCCAAAAGTCGCAACCAACCTGGTTATAATGCTGGGCATGGCCAAGCTCATGAAAAACTATTTCTTTTAAATAAGCCGAGGTTAACCTACAGTTATAATCTGCATTGCCGGGCAAATAACTGATGCTCATATCTATATTGTTTTTTAATACGGCAATCATAGTACCCATAGAAAAAGGGATAATATTACTATTGGCAATAAAAAAGTTTATGAGATATTGGGAAACTGTATTATCGTGACATTTATTAAACATTACTGTGCTGCCCGATCCTGCTGCAACGTTCCAGTTGGTTAGTATTATTTTTAAATTATTGGGCGGGTTGGGTAACGAGTTTTCGGCGGAGTATTGCCAAAATTCTACCACAGCATTGTGTGTGGTTGCGGCTGCCCAATAGGGTAACTCGGCATTGGCGGCACTGGCATTTATAGGTTTTGTAAAAACATAGCGAAGCGTTGCCAATTGGCTGCCTGTAAAAACACCAATTCGTTTTTTTACCGGAAAAAACATTTGCCATAACCTTATGCCCCGTACTTTACTAACCTTAGCCAGGTCATTTTTTGTTTTTACAATCACCTTCACATTATTCCTGAATGTTTTTGTTACTGTAAATCTTCCCAAATCGTTTGTATAGCCCCGCCATATTTTAAACCATCTCTTACAAACTACTCTTACCTGGCGCACTGGTACGGTTGTGTTGGTATTAGTAGTACCACATGCACGCTGGTCTTCTACATAAATACCGGGTGGTGGAGCTGGTGGAGGGTTGCCTCCGCCGCCCCCACCACCGCCTCCCCCACAAGGATTATCCGGATCGTCGCAAGGGGGAACAAAAGAAAGTGGCTCAACGCCTTTTATATCTGTTCTTGTTATTACCCTTATTCCATTTTCTATTGTGGCAGTGTAAGTAGCCGGAGCAGTGCTGCTATCAACAAGGCTTTCAGCTATGCCCTCAAGCACTGTATTGTTATCAGGTATGTAAAGCGTAGAGAGAATTTGATATTGAATACCCGCTGGTGGTGTGTAGCTTACTGGTACCGTAGTATATAACCAGGATATATCTTCGGTTCCCAGGTTAGGATCCTGATAATAATCCCCATCCTGTGTTACTGCATAATCCATGGGGTAATCTTGTAGCTCCAGATCTTCATTATCCTCTAAAATGCCTAATTGATCTTCATTAGCTGACTTAAATCTTACATACATATAATTAGCAATAATTGTTTGCCCAGGCCCATATAGTATGTCGTAAGCTTGCTGCATATTTGCAACCGTGTAAGGATTGGCTAATTGATTGCCTAGAATTACAGGTACATCGCCATTATTTAGAGTGTATGGCGGGTCGCCTGCATTGTTGGTGGAAGGTTCTTTACCTTGAACAGGTGCATTGCCGGTATGTGCAGCAATGCCAGGTACTGTTGTTTCTTTAAAAAAATTGTCTGGAATTTTTAGAACAGATTGCAATTTAGATTCAGGCTCTGACTGATTGCTTAAATCCTTCCGGCAGCTTGTAAATAATAATGCCGATGAAGTGGTAAGTACAAACATAACAAGTTGTAATTTGGCAAGCTAACTAAATTTGTTGTGTTGTTGTGTTGTTGTGTTGTTGTGTTGTTGTGTTGTTGTGTTGTTGTGTTGTTGTGTTGTTGTGTTGTTGTGTTGTTGTGTTGTTGTGTTGTTGTGTTGTTGTGGCGGTTGCCGCAAAGCGTTTCTTTTTGAGTGGGTGTACATGATTTTTTAGTTTTACAGGTTGATAAAAGTGTGGGATCATTGGTACTAAGACAATACTAATATAAACATATTAATCAATACAAAAAAATAAAATGCTGATTTTATTTGTTATAAAAATTTGCCCCCTTAATTTATTTTAGCTTTTCAGGATTAATAAATTAAAAAAGTATCATTTTCCCACCACCCCCACCCAAACAGGTGGGTATACCCACCCCAAAAGGTTAATCAACCCACCTTTTCAGGTATATCCCTTCACCTTTAACCCAAATAAGTCCACCTACACACCTTAACTTACCCACCACATTTGGTTAATTGACCCACCTATTTACCCGAACCTACCCACCTCGTTACCTTAGTTTGCCCACCTGCTTTCCGAAACTGGCCCAGCCATTTACTAAAAGACTCCACCTTGCTGATGGGGTCAGTTAACCTAAAAGGTTAATTAAGTTTAGGTTTGGGGTGGGTTGTGGCTAATTACCCTTAGAATAGAAAACAATACCTTAAGGGCGGCCTTACTTATTGTAATCAGTCCTTTTTCTCCACAGTTCCACTACTGCTTTCCGCTTTAGTAACCGTTGCAGCACCTTTATAATCAACAGAACCGCTACTGCTGGCCTTGGCATCTAAATTAACACTGGCGTGTACTTCAATACTGGCACTGCTGCTGGCTTTTGCAGTAGTATTTTCGCTTAAAAGGCCAAAGGTTTTAATATCGGCACTGCTGCTGGCCTCAGTTTTATGGCTTTTTGTTTTGCCAGTAATGGCTATTGTTGCGCTGCTGCTGGCATCGGTTTCAATTTCGGGTGCATTAACTTCGGCTTTAATGCTCGACGAGCTGGAAGCCTTGAATGTTATTTTTCCGCTGCTGGTAAGTATATTATTTGCAACAACCTCCGCGGATCCAGATGCTTTAATACTACTCAATGATGGCACAGTAATATATACCTTCATATGTACATCAGAATAATTGTGCATGCCTTCTGTTTCAATTTTTAAAGTATTACCCGAAACCCTGGTTTCGATATACTTCATAATATTATCATCGGCTTCTACTTTTACTGATAGGGCATCGCCCATTTTAACCTCTACATCAAAACTGCCTCCTACTGAAATTGCATCAAAATTACCGGTTGTACGGGTTTCGGTAACGATATTGCCGCTTCCGGTGGTTTGATCGCAGGATGCTAAAGTAAAAACAGTCAATAATAAGATAATAAAATGCTTCATGGCCAATAGTTTGTGTAAATATAAAACTCTTAACATTAAACTCAAATATCATCGGCAAATATCATCCAACTTATTATTTACCTTCGCAGCAATATGACAGAAAAGATACTCATACTCGATTTTGGATCGCAATACACACAACTGATTGCACGTACCGTTCGTGAGGCAAATGTTTATTGTGAGATTATACCTTACAATAAAACAATAGTGTACGAACCCGGGCTTAAAGGTATAATTCTGGGAGGCTCCCCTTTTTCAGTTAACGAAGAAAATGCCCTAAAGGCAGATGTGCAAGCCATGGTAGCTAAAGTACCGGTGCTGGGCGTTTGTTACGGAGCCCAGTTAACTGCAAAAATATATGGCGGCCGGGTTGAAAAAAGTGATAAGAGAGAATACGGCCGTGCTATTTTTACAACAACAAAAGCAGATGCGCTTTTAGAAAATATTTCTCCATCGTCGCAGGTATGGATGAGCCACAGCGATACTATTAAGGAATTACCAGAAGGATTTGAATTGCTGGGAACTACGGAAAGTATTCCAGTAGCAGCTTTCAAACGAATGCAACCCCCTCCGCCTCCGCCATCTGGCGGAGGAACCAGCGGAGATATTAGCGAAGCTGGTCAACAACATGCGCTCTATGGTTTGCAATTTCACCCAGAAGTGTATCATTCTACAGAAGGCAAAACCATTATTAAAAATTTCCTTGTAAATATTTGTAATTGTAGTCAGGATTGGACCCCCGCCCATTTTATTACTGATACAGTAGAAGCACTAAAAAAACAAATTGGTAATAAAAAAGTAATTATGGGCCTCAGTGGCGGTGTTGATAGTACCGTTGCTGCCACCTTAATACACAAAGCCATTGGCGAAAACCTGTATGGTATTTTTGTTGATAACGGTGTTTTACGTAAAAATGAATTTGAAGATGTGCTGGAAATCTATAAGAAGCTTGGGCTGCATGTGATTGGTGTGGATGCCAAAGAACATTTTTATAAAAAGCTGGCTGGTAAAACTGACCCGGAAGAAAAGAGAAAAGCCATTGGTGGTGGTTTTATAGAAATATTTGACCAGGAAGCGCAAAAGATTGAAGGTGTGGAATTATTGGGACAGGGAACTATTTATCCCGATGTAATTGAATCGCTTTCGGTACACGGCCCATCGGCTACAATTAAGTCGCACCATAACGTTGGCGGCCTGCCCGATACTATGAAACTTGGCCTTGTTGAACCTTTGCGTGCCTTATTTAAGGATGAAGTGAGGCGTGTTGGGGTTGAGCTGGGCATTCCAAATGAAATGTTATTTCGCCATCCTTTTCCAGGTCCGGGGTTGGGCATACGAATTTTAGGAGAAGTGAATGCCGAAAGGGTACGATTATTGCAAGATGCTGATGCTATATATATGAATGGCTTAAAAAAACATAACCTGTATGCAACTGTTTGGCAAGCTGGTACCATCTTACTGCCGGTAAAGAGCGTAGGTGTTATGGGTGATGAGAGAACTTATGAGTTTACAGTTGCATTGAGGGCTGTAACATCGGTAGATGGTATGACGGCAGACTGGGCGCATTTGCCTTATGAGTTTTTAGCCAACATAAGTAACGAGATAATAAATAATGTACCGGGTATAAACCGGGTTGTGTATGATATCAGTAGTAAACCGCCGGCCACAATTGAGTGGGAATAATTTCAGCAGTTGGCAGTTTTCAGTTGGCAGTTAGGAGTTACTTTAAAATTTGAAATTAGGATATGAATAAGAAATTTACTTGGGTGATAGTTTTACTGATTACATTATTCAATACGGCAAATGTTTATGCGCAGGCTGATACAATTGTAAAACCTGTTTACAAAGTTGGCATTTTTGCACCGCTTTATCTGGATTCTGTTTTTAGTAAAAATACATTTCGTTACAAGCAAGGCATACCACGCTTTATTGCACCAGCAGTTGATTTTGTTCAAGGAGCTTTGGTTGCATTAGACAGTCTGCAAGCTGGTGATGATCATATTTATGCCAGTATTTACGACACAAAGTCCTACACAGAAAAAATACCAGACCTGATACGGAATAAAAAATTAGACAGTCTACACCTGATTATTGGTAACGTAAGAGATGAAGATTTTTTACAGCTTGCAGCTTTTGCTCAGCAAAGAAATATTCCTTTTATTTCTGCAACGTATCCAAATGTTTCCGGCATTAGTGCCAACCCTTACCTGGTTGTAATGAACTCAACTTTAAAAGCCCATTGCGATGCCATTTACAGTTTTATATTACAAAATCATGGCACCGATAAAATTTTTCTGTGCAGGCAAAAAGGTAAGCAGGAAGATATGGTTGCCTCTTACTTTAAAATGATGAATGAGCCCGATGGCAAACCGTTACTGCATATAGAAACGCTGAACATGGATGATAATGTTACAACCGCTTTTCTTAAATCAAAATTAGATAGTAACAGTAAAAACGTAGTTATTGGTGCCAGCCTTGATGAAACCTTTGCTGGGGATATTGCCAAAGCATGTTATGAATTGTACAAGCCCTACACCATATGCCTGATAGGCATGCCCAACTGGGATAATTTCTCGAGCCTGTACAGTAAAAAAAATCTGCCCGGTTTTCCTGTTTATTTTACCCGGCCTTTTTATACGGAGAAGAATGATGCTTTCAGTAAATCACTCACATCGGCTTACTATAAAAACTACCGTACAAAGCCCAGCGATATGGCCTACAAAGGTTTTGAGGCGGTGTATTTATTTACAAAACTACTGGCA
The DNA here is from genome assembly GCA_031360765.1 of Chitinophagaceae bacterium. GTDB lineage: Bacteria > Bacteroidota > Bacteroidia > Chitinophagales > Chitinophagaceae > Ferruginibacter. The sequence goes on along the minus strand of JANMBZ010000077.1, from coordinate 51,531 downwards.
AAAAATCCAACAGATTTTATAAGTCATATTTCTGATAAAGACTTTAAGGTATTTTGTGATTATAATTTTAAACCGGTTAAGCAAAACGAAAAAACTGCTGTACCAGATTATATTGAAAACAAACACCTGTATCTGATTAAAATATTAAATGGAAGTATTTCCAAAGCCTGGTAATAAAAAACCGAAGTATTAAGCTTCGGTTTTTTTATGTTTAATTTGTAAGATGCTTGCGTTGCAGGGTATATAAAACTATAAATATCAGCGGAAAAACAGCAAAGTACACAAAGATGGTTCCATAAAATGCAGGTATAAATATAGCGGAGCCTACAAAAGGTAAAATTTCACCAACCAGCCAAAGCAGGTAACCTTCTTTTTTTAATTTGCGCATTTGTAGTGCTCCATAAAAACATAAGGTTACTGCAACCAACCCTATAATTAAAAGCGGAACTTTATTGTTAAGCGCCTGCAGCATCATTTCCTGCACTTCGGGACCAGCAAATTTTTTTGCCCAGGCCGGTGCTTCTGCAAGTTTATCCTGCGCTTTTTCAAGTTCTTCCAGAGCCTTTTTGCCGCCTAAAAAATTTTTCAAATCGCTGTACAATTCCCAGGCACAGCCAATAAAGGTAAAAATGGTTAACACATTTATACCGGTTGGCATTTTAGGCTTGCTTTCTGCATTAAAATTTATAACATCGGCGTTTGTTTCCTGTATCATGTTAGCTGGCTTTTTACGAAATTAAAAATGTAGATGGATAATCAAAACCAAATCTAACAAAGTTTAGCGTATAAAATTGCGGCAAAAAAACTTTGTAAAAACGAGCTACCTTCTTCTTTTTAATTTCAGGTAATCCAGGAAATAAACAATTTTTACTGTAATCTCGTTGCTGTGAGGATTATCAACCGCCTTTCCAAAATTTTTGCCATAACTGGCATTGCGATAGGGATCTATAAACACATTGTTGCCCAATGCATTTTTCCAGGCAATGGTTAAGCGGCTGCCGAGTAAAAAATCCCATGTAAAAAACATATCTACATTAAACGTATTGAAATTTAAATTTTCATTGGCAAAAAATGTAGTATCACGCCAGTATCCATCGGGTTTTAAATTATAAAAGTTGGTGTTCTGCAATATAGACCAGTAATGCCTCATACGGATATTTACATTCATGCGGGATGTAAAATTATACTGGCCACTTGCAATAAATGTATTTGTTTTTAAATTACGCCTTGATATTACCGGCGAACCATCGGTATTTAATATAAATGAACCATTAGATCTTTTAGCCGCTCCCCAGTTTCCTTTATCCTGGGTAATATCCATACTGCTGCTTAACTGAAACTTATCGCTGAACCTGTAACGCAGGCCCAGGTTACCATTCCAGTATGGATCATTTGGTAACGGCGATTCTGCAGCCCCAAGTTTCCAGCTTAAGTACAGTTTTTTACGACTATCACTGCTACCGTTAATCCCTAAATAATAGTATGGTGTACGGCGTAGAAAATAACCGGTGTAAACATTTGTATGCAGAAAGTAATCCTTATTCCAGGCAGGGCTGGTTTGAAAGTTTACAGACATATCCCAAAAGTTTTTAAACAGAAAAAAAACACTGGCATTTGTTTTAAACCCTGTCCACTCAAAAGGTTTATACAAATAACTATTTGTAAAACTCAGCCTGAAATTGTGATTAAGAAAATACCTGGTGGGTTTGTTAACAATATAACCAATGTTGCCACTGTAGTCAAAAGAGTTGTTGTTATATATAAAACCCAGGTCGTTGGGATCGTATTTATCACTCTCTATATTTAACGATGCTTTATATTGCAGCATACCACTTACTTTACCAAAACCTACTGCGGTTGTAAACCCGTTTTTATTTTCCTGCTTGCCCCAGATAGTGCTGTAGCGGCCGGTTAGCGAAAAATTGTAATTATTTTTTTTATCAAATAAGGAAAGATCTATACTGCTAACGTTTGCATTGCGGCTATTACCCTTGCGCATTACATTGGTGTTTGTAAAACTTATAGAAGACCGGTTTTTTAAAGCCTGATCAAAAACAATGATATTGTAATTGGTGAGTGGCTCTGTTAAAATACTGGTGTCTTTGCCGGCATTAAGGTCTTTAATTTTTGCATACATGGCTGCCGTAACTGCATTAAAAATGCCTATGCCCAGGTTTCCTTTTGTACGGCCCGAAAATTTTGTTGCGTTATATAGCCTTGTTATACCTGGATTTTTTAAAATCTCGTAATCGGGCATGTTGCCATAGGTTTGTAATACAGAATTAACCCGGCCGGGTGCAGCACCTATCCTTCTGGAGTAAAATAAACCTGCTTTGTTAAACAATTCAGTTCCTTCTGTAAAAAATGGCCGGTAATCATCAAACTTTACCTCAAACGGCGATAGATTTAATAACACATTATCGCTCTGTACCTGTGCAAAATCCGGAATCAAGGTCATATCCAGGGTAAAACTTTCGTTGATGCCGTACTTTACATCCATGCCACCGCTTTTTAAAATTTCGGTAACGTTGCCTTTGGAAGTGGGTGATACCCTGAAGCCGCCCGATAAATAAGGTAGAAAAGATAAACGGGTGGGTGGTGATATATTGTTGATACCCGTCCAGATACCCCATTGGTTTAACTCGCCACTTACATTTGGATTGATGGGGCTCCATACACTGTTTTCATTTTCTTTGCGTGTAAAGCGGGCAAAGTTTATACCCCATTCCTGTAAATCTTTTTTAGAGAAACGGATAGCACTTAATGGAATTTTAATTTCGGCTACCCATCCATCTTCCTTTATGCTTGTTTTACTTTCCCAAACCGCATCCCAGCTGTAATCATATACAACACCGCCACTTTGCGATATTTTTATATCGCCCTGTACATTGGCGGCAGAAACTTTAAAAACAAATGCATTCTGCTTATCCCGATAGGTATCAAACCCTACGGTAAAAATATCAACATCCTGCCTGTCTAACACATCACGTGCGGTTAACTGCCTGCGTATGTTTGATGGATTATCGTACATATAAGCGCCTATGTAAATGGCTGTATTATCGTAAACAATTTTTACTTTGGTATTGCGGGCCGATACTTTACCAAATACGGGTGTTACTGTTATAAAGTCGCCGGCGGTTTCAATATTTTTCCATCCGGCATCATCAAGATTACCATCAATTTTTATAGATGAATTTATTTTAACGGCAGATATATTTCTTACCTGAGCTTTCAAAACTAAGGGTAAAAACAGGAGAAGGGCTGGTATTATAAGGCGGGTTAACATTATAGATTATTTCAAAGATAAAATATTATCATAAAAAATAATCAACGCTTTGCGCATATTATTTGGTATCGTAAAAACACTATGTATTTTTTCTACGTTCAAGTTCTTTTTTTATAAGTCCCAGTTCTCTGCCTGTTTGGCCGGATACGGAACTGTTTTCCTGAGCCCGCCGCATTAAATAAGGCACCACATCTTTTATGGGGCCAAAGGGTAAATATTTACTTACCGAGCAGCCGGATTTGGCAAGATTGAAAGTGATATTATCACTCATACCATATAATTGCGAAAAATGCACATGCGGATGATTGTGAGGCAGCCCCTTTTCATCAAGTAACTGTGTGGTATATAAATTGCTGTATTCGTTGTGTGATGCCACAATCAATGTAATTTTATCAATATGGTTAATGCAAAACTCAACCCCGCTGTTGTAATCATTATCGCTGCTTTGTTTATCGGGTTGTATGGGGGATGGGTAATTCATTTCGGCTGCACGGTTTCTTTCTTTTTCCATGTATGCGCCCCTAACTAATTTTGCTCCTAATATGAAATTTCTTTCTTCGGCTGCAGCGTAAGAATCTTTTAAAAACTGAAGGCGATCGTGCCGGTAAAACTGCAAAGTATTATAAACAACCACTTTGCTTTTATTAAAAACATCCATCATTAAAATAGTAAGTGCATCCACGGGGTCCTGTATCCAGGTTTCTTCAGCATCTACCAATATACCTATGTTTTTTTTATCAGCGGCTTCGCACAATTGCTGCATGCGCAATCTTACTTTATGCCATTCTTCTTTTTCGGAGTGGGATAATAACTCCACAGCATGCAGGTATCTTTTCATTAAAGTACCGGTGCTGTTTTGCATGGCTGCATCTAATTTTTCTAATAAAGAAAAACGTGCAAAGCCGGTAACCTTAATACTCATAAACGGAATATTGGCCTGTGTTGCAGCATAATCAATCACCCTTTTAAATTCATCCCGGGCCTGTTCAAAATTTTCCTCTCCTTCTTTTCCCTCTACCCCATAGTCTAAAATAACCTGCACGTTATAGGTTTCCAGCTTATCAGCAACTTTGGCAGTTTCTTCCAGGGTTTCGCCACCAACAAACTGTTTAAAAATTGTTTGGCGTATGGCAGTTTTTGTAAATGGCAAATGCCATTTAATAGCAAGGGGTGTAAGTTTTAATGCTGTATTTACCAGCCAGGGTTTACCCATAAAGCCAAAAAGAAAATTTGCTTTTTTTAACTCCGCATCTGTTTTATAAGCAAATGCATATTCAGTATTTTCGAAAGAAATTTTTGTTTTATCTGTCATAATGTGCAATTCGTTAATCGAAATTGATAAAACAAAAACGAACTGCCAAATAAAAAGCGTGAGGCGTGAATGTTGATCCGTGAGTTTTGCCCATGCAATTGCATACACCCTCTTACGATTCATCACTCCCGTTTCACGTTTTCACGCCTTATCTTTGCCAAAATTTTTAAAATGGATAAGAAAGCAAGCGAATCGGTGGTGGTAATGACGGAACTGGTTTTACCAAACGACACCAATAATTTTGGCAATTTAATGGGCGGACGATTAATGTACTGGATGGATATTGCTGCTGCCTTGGCTGCTATGAAACATTGCAGCGCTCCTGTTGTAACAGCATCTGTTGATAATATTTCTTTTGAAAGCCCTATAAAGATTGGCAATGTAGTACATATTGAAGCAACAGTTACCCGGGCGTTTAAAAGCAGTATGGAAGTGCATTTGAATGTTTGGGGCGAAGATGCCATACAGCAATATAAATACAAAAGCAACGAAGCCTATTACACTTTTGTATCGCTTGACCCTAACGGCAAACCACGAAAAGTTAACCAGCTAATACCAGAAACTGAAGAAGAAAAAAAATTGTTTGATGGTGCTTTAAGAAGAAGGCAATTGAGGCTGGTATTGGGTGGGAAAATGAAAGCCGAGGAAGCAGTGGAACTAAAAGCTTTGTTTATAAAAGATTAAGAAGATTGCACGGGTTGCTGCGGTTTAAATTTTTTACTCTGCTCAATAGCATCCATAATATCTTCCAGGATTTTTTCGGTAGGCTCTTCGTAATTTATCTGCATCGGATCTTTAAACGTTACCGATAAGGGGGTTCCTTTTTTTATCATTTTAATACCTTTTTTATTGAAGGCTGTACTAAAGCCATCAATAACCACAGGTACCACAATTGGTTTGTGGTACTTTATTATAAATGCAGTGCCCTTGCGGCCCGGCACGTAAGGGGTTGTGGTGCCTTGCGGAAAAGTTATGACCCAGTTTTTATCCAGCGCCCTTGCAATTTTACGGGTATCGCTGGGGTCTAATCCTTTTCGTACTTCTTTACTGTCATCAACCCAGGTACGCTTTATCATGATGGAACCTGCCAGCGCAAAAATTTTACTGAGTGTATTTTTTTTCATTGTTTCTTCGGCTGATACAAACTGCACTCTGGTATAGGGCCACAGCAAATAATAAGGCACACCAAGGCCGTGTTTTTTTCTCCAGCTTATGGCACAAAAAATGTGTAAAAAGCAAATTACCTCGGCAAAATAGGTTTGATGATTGCTAACAAACAGCACATTATTTTTAGGTAGCTTTTTCAGCTTTTCCATACCATTTATCTGCAATTTATTAAACAGGGCAAGCCCCGGAAACGAAAGTGAGCCAATAACAGTATAAACCAATCCTTTTACAAAACCCGATTCCTTAAAAGCCTTCCACAAATTGCGCATGTATTAGTTTTTTATAGCAATAATCTCAGCTGCAATTTATAAAGTTGTATCAATAAATAAAATAAAACTATTTGTAACCCACTATCTGGCACACATTATATTTGCATGTATTAAATGAGCAATAACAAAAGTTGATACCAGCTGATTGTTTAAAAGCGAATTGCATAGCATGTCACGTCCCGATAGCTATTGGGATTCAGGATGGCCAAAAACAATAAAAATAATACATGAAACTGAATTCCGTAATTTTTGATATGGATGGCCTGCTGATTGACTCTGAGCCACTTTGGAAAGAAGCTGCCGAAGCAGTTTTTTTAACTTATGGTAAACAATTAACCACACAGCAATATATTAGCACCACCGGTTTAAGAACAAAAGAGTTTTTAGCGCATTGGTTTAGCTATTTTAATTTGCCCAATGCAGATATTGACGGAGCAGAAAAAAAAGTAGTTGACCATGTGGTTAAATTGGTAGCCCAAAAAGGCACCCCCATGCCGGGGATAGCCCATATTTTTAATTTCTTTCTGCAAAAAGATTTTAAGATCGGCCTGGCAAGTTCATCACCTATGCAACTAATTGATTTGGTTATTGAAAAACTGGGCATACAAAATCATTTGCAAGCCGTTACATCGGCTGCAAACCTGGCCTATGGTAAGCCACACCCCGAGGTATATTTAAATTGTGCATTGCAACTGAATTCAATGCCTGCAGAGTGTATTTGTTTTGAAGATTCGTTTAATGGGATGATTGCAGCAAAAGCCGCAAAAATGAAATGTGTTGTAGTGCCCTCTTTGCACGATGCCAAAAGTCTTGTATGGGAGGCCGCAGATCTTAAAATATCTACATTGGCAAACTTTAATGAATTACTGTTAAATAGCCTTTAAGTTAGTAATGTTGATAAATCTGTAAAAACGTTTTTACATTATTCTTATATTTGATTTTTAAAAATAATCCGGATGATATTTTAATTAACAGCAAAAAAGATAAAGTTTCTTGTTTTTTTTACAAAAAAAAGTATATTTACATCCTGTTAAAAAGAGCTTATAAGTTCACAAACATTTTTTTAATTAATTATTTACTCATAAATCAAAAAACAAACACGATGAAAAAAATCTTACTATCTTCAATAATCATGTTAGGAATTTGTGGTGCTGCCAGCGCTCAAAGCGGTAAAGCTAAAAAGAACGACATGTCTGCACCTACAGTTGGTTCTGCTGCTGCAGCTCCAACTCCACAAAAAGCTGCAGTAATGTCAGCAAGCGATGCTGCTGCTGCATCTACTACTTCTGCTGATAAAACACCGGTTGCTGCACCTACTGCTGTAAAAACCATTGATGCTGAAACAACCGTTAATGCTGCAGGTGTAGTTGTACCCGCTACTGCTACCAAAACAAAAGAAGATAAAATGGCTGCTGCTAAAGCTGCAAATGCAACAAAACCAGGTAAACAAAATTAATTTATCATATTTCTTAAAAAAACCTTCCCGATATATTGGGGAGGTTTTTTTATGCAATAAAAAAAGTTTATGCAGCATATTTTACTGCTACATGGGGCTATTGGTGCAGCTGATCAACTCGTAGTGCTTGAAAATAAAATTGCAGATGCGTTTACAGTGCATTGCCTCAATTTCAGCGGCCATGGCGATTCTCCGGTTGCAGATGAAGAATTTTCCATCAGCCTTTTTGCATCAGAAGTAATTACATATTTAGATGAAAAAGGAATAGGCAGCATTAACATTTTTGGATACAGCATGGGCGGATATGTAGCCATGTATTTAGCAAAACACCATCCTGAAAGAGTAAAAAAAATAATTACCCTGGCAACAAAATTTACCTGGAATGAAAGCATTGCTGAGCAGGAAATTAAGATGCTGAACGCAGCTAAAATTGAAGAAAAATTACCCGACTTTGTTGCTGCTTTACAAAAAAGGCATGCACCCAATAATTGGAAGACTGTTTTGGAAAAAACTGCCACCATGCTTACTGCCATGGGAAAAAATAATCCATTAAACACTATCGATTTCCCTTCCATTCAGCATCCCGTTTTACTAATGCTTGGCGACCGGGATAAAATGGTTAAGCTTGATGAAACCGTTGAAGTGTATAAACTTCTGCCGCAGGCGCAATTAGCAGTTTTACCAAATACCGGTCATCCTATAGAAATGATAAGTGCCGAAAGGTTAGCATCTGAAATAAAGTCGTTTTTGTTATAATTTCCCCCAACTTCTGGCAAATTTTCTACCTAAACAATAAATTATTACAAAAAATCAGCTGAAATTAGCCATCAGAGCCAAAATAGGCTGCTTTTTTATGTCTTAAATTCCGCATATTTTACTACCTTCGCCCTCCCGTTTTAAAACCGGGTTTATTTACAAACATTTAAACGCAGATGCACAGGTAGGTTAAAAACCGATATAACATCGTGAAGAGACTACTGCGATAACAAACAAACCTGTAAAAATTAAAAATGGAAGAAACAAACGAAACTACACCAACTCCGGTTGAAGAAACAACGGCACAAGTTGAAGAAACAACGGCACCGGTTGCAGAAGCAACTGCGCCAGTTGTTGATGTAGAAATTAAAGCACCGGTTGAAGAAACTGTTGCAACTGCTCACGACGATTTTGACTGGAGTGTTGACAAACGCAATGTTACCAGTTACACTGCCGACGAAAAAGCAAAGTACGACACTGTTTACGACAACACTTTCAAGCAAATTGCTGATGGAGAGATGATACAGGCAACTGTAGAATCGTTAACCAAAACAGATGCTGTTGTTAACATTGGTTTTAAAAGTGACGGCCTTATTTCTTTAAACGAATTCCGCGACATCCCCGGTGGTGTTAAAGTGGGAGACGTTATTGAAGTGATGGTTGTTGAAAAAGAAGACAGGGAAGGTAACCTGCACCTTAGCCGCAAAAGCGCCCGTACCACCCGTGCATGGGAGCGTATTGTGGAAGTACATAAAACTGGTGAAATTGTTACCGGTTTGGTTACCAGCAAAACTAAAGGTGGTTTAATCGTTGATGTATTTGGTATGGAAACTTTCTTACCAGGTTCTCAAATTGACGTGAAACCCGTTACTGATTACGACCAGTTTGTTAACAAAACCATGGAGTTTAAAGTGGTTAAAATTAACGAAGCCATTAAAAATGCGGTTGTATCTCACAAAGCACTTATTGAAAGCGATATTGAAGCACAACGTGCTGAAATTATGGGTAAACTGGAAAAAGGCCAGGTATTGGAAGGAACTATCAAAAACATCACTGATTTTGGTGCATTCCTCGACCTTGGCGGCTTAGACGGTTTATTATACATCACCGATATTTCATGGGGACGTATCAACCATCCAACTGAAGTATTGAAGATGGACCAGAAACTGAACGTAGTTGTATTGGATTTTGATGATGATAAAAAACGTATCAGTCTTGGTTTAAAACAATTAACGCCTCACCCTTGGGATACCCTTACAGAGAACTTGAAAGAAGGTGAAATTGTAAAAGGTAAAGTTGTAAATATTGAAGACTACGGTGCATTCTTAGAAATTATGCCGGGTGTTGAAGGTTTGGTACACGTAAGTGAAATTACATGGGCCAACACTCCTATCAACGCTAAAGAATTCTTTAAATTAAACGACGAGTACGAAGCTAAAGTTGTTACCCTTGATAAAGAAACACGCAAGATGAGTCTTTCTATCAAGCAGATGACCGAAGATCCATGGAGCAATATTGAAGCATCTTTCCCAGAAGGAAGCAAGCACATGGGTACTGTTAAAAACATCACTCCTTACGGTGTGTTTGTTGAATTAACAACCGGTATCGGCGGTATGATCCACATCAGCGACCTTAGCTGGTTAAAGCGTTTCAACAACCCGAATGAATATACAAAAGTTGGTAGCGAAATTGAAGTTATCATCATGAATATTGATAAGGAAGGACGCAAACTGCAGTTAGGACATAAGCAGATTGAAGAAGATCCATGGAACTCTTTGGAATCAACTTTCCCGGTAGGCAGCGAGCACGAAGGAACTGTTGTAAAGAAAGATGATAAAGGTGCTATTGTTCAATTGCCTTACGGACTGGAAGGATTTGCTCCTGCCCGTCACCTGGCAAAAGAAGATGGTAAAACTGTTGGTGTTGATGAGATAGCCAAATTTATGGTTATTGAATTTGACCGCAACGATAAGCGTATTGTTTTAAGCCATGCCCGCCTTTGGGAGCAGGTAATTGAAGAAGAAAAACAAGCGGTTATTAAAGAAAAGAAAGCCGAGTTTGAAGTAACCAAAAAAGCCGTAAAGAACTTACAAAGCAAGGTTGAAAAATCAACCCTGGGCGATATTGGAGCTTTAGCCGACTTAAAAGCTAAGTTTGATAACGATGCAGCAGATGCAGCCGCTACCAGCACTGAAGAAGAAGCACCAAAAGGAGAGTAAGAATTCCGCCTTTAGCGAATTCTACTAAAATATAATCCCGTTCAGTTTAGGTTGAACGGGATTTTTTTATACCAGCAATAGAGCCTTGTAGCATCATCGTGCAGCCTGTACTGAGCGAAGCGAATGTATCGCAATCCTTTCATCGGCAAACCAATGGGGAACTTTATTCGCTGCGTAGGAATTCGCCTTGTGGCGAGTTGTGAAGGATAGTCAAGTTTCAAAGAAAAAAAGTAAATTCGTATTGCAAAGACTCTAAATTTTACGCTATGAACGAAGTTTATCACATAAAAATAAAGAAAGAATACGCTGCCGCTTTAATTGACGATCTGATAAAAATTGATGCCGTGGAAGATATGGATGCAGCAAATACCGAATTACCCCAGTGGCAAAAAGATGCGTTAGATAAAGAGTTGCAGGCAATTGCTGAAAAAGGGAGGTTAAATAACGCAGCGAAATACAAAGGCATCTTAACCAAGGAAGAAGCTGAAAAATTTAATGCCCACATTAAACAAGCCAGAACCGAATGGGATAGCAATATTTAATTGATGCCAATGTTATCATTGATTACACAGGTAATAAGCTTGGTGATAAAGCAAATACTTTTGTAGAAAATATTTTTAATACCGGGTTTAACATTTCTGTTATTGTAAAAATTGAAGTGCTTGGTTATAATGATATGCCTTCCAAAATGCAATTACTGGAAGAGTTTGTTGCTACTGCACATGTTTTATCGTTAGATGAAGCCATTACACAAAAAACCATTGAACTGCGAAGAAACAAGAAATTAAAACTGGGTGATGCAGTTATTGCCGCTACTGCTTTATTTTATAACCTTACGCTAATTACCCGTAATACTGCTGACTTTAAAAATATAGACGGCCTTACTTGTATTGATCCTTACACTTTTTAAGTACTACATAATGAAGGTTATAAATACCGCAAGCTATAGAAGGCCAACATTACTAGTGGGATCAAAATAGCAAAGAACTACAGAAAGCTATTGATAAAGCTTTAGCTGAAATGAAGGCTGGTAGACTTACTTCACATGATGAGATAAAGAAAAAATATACGAAATGGTTGAAACCTAAATCCATCTTTTAAATTAACAAGCCGTTTTTTATACCGGCTAATATCCTTGTGGCATCATCCTGAGCATGTAGAATGGCGGGATTTTGATTATGTTTTTCTGTATTTTCTATAATAATACCAACCTTTCAGGCTTAAAGCCCTTTGCAAGGTTGCTGAAAGCTTCGGAAAACACCCGAAAGGTTGCCTCAGGGCTGCAGGAAGCTTTCACCAACGGATGAAAGGTTGCCTCAGGGCTGCAGGAAGCTTTCACCAACGGATGAAAGGTTGCCGCAGGGGTGCAGGAAGCTTTCACCAACAGATGAAAGGTTGCCGCAGGGGTGCAGGAAGCTTCACCAACGGATGAAAGGCTGCCGCAGGGGCTAAAGAGCAATATTTTGATATAAAATTCCCACCAAAAGCTGGATTATAGTATTTATTTGAATACAGAATCCCATTTCAGCAAAAAAACATCATCTTCTACCTAAATAAAAAAATCCCGTTTAGCCTATACCAAACGGGATTTTAAAATATTTACTTAACATTTTTTATTACAAAATAGTAACCTCTGTTCTCCTGTTTTGTGCCTTACCTGCAGCCGTTTTATTGGTGGCAATAGGTTTAGTCATTCCATAACCCTTTGCCGTAACCCTGGAGGCGTCAATACCTTTTGATAACAGATAATTTCTTACAGCCTCGGCACGTGCCTGTGATAATAAAAGATTTTTTGCAGGCTTGCCCACATTATCGGTATGCCCACCTAACTCAATACGTTCATCATCTTTACGATTAAGGTATGATACCAGCTCGTCAATTACTTTGTAAGATTCTTCTTTAAGATCGGCCTTGCCGGTTTCAAAATTACAATCTTCCAGAATAAAGCTTTTGGCCGGCAAATGCTGTATATCTACCACAAAAGGGTTTTTATAATATGCTTTTCCAGTTGTAGGAGGTATGGTTAATACGTTATCATTAAGGGTTGAATCTTTAAACCCAAGTATATAAATTTCATACTTATCGCCTACCGGCAAACGAAAAGAAAACTTGCCTAACGAATCAGTAAGGCCCTGGTATTCTTTTCCATTGAGTTTGCTTTTAAAAATAACGATCTCGTTATTAAGTACATTATTTTTAAAATCGGTAAGCTTTACGTTTACGGGAGCATCTTTAGGTATGCTTGCATCCTGCACCGTACCATTCTGGCAAAAACCAATAAAAGGCATTAATAAAACAATAAGACTGCTGAGTATTTTCTGCTTCATTACAAACTGGGTTTAAGGTTTTAAAGATAAAATAAAAAACACAACTACTATTTTTTCAATTATTGTGCCGCAGGTAATGGTTTTTGTTAACAGGTTGTAAAGGGTTACAGCCGTTGTTGCAGTTTAACAACCATTTCATCTTTCCAGCTTACAAAATCGCCAGCCAGTATATGTTTACGGGCCTCGCCAACAAGCCATAAATAAAAAGCCAGGTTGTGTACGCTTGCAATGGTAAGCCCCAAAAATTCTTTCGCTTTCATCAGGTGGCGCAAATAAGCCTTGCTGTAGTAATTGCTCATGGGGCAATCAAACCCATCATCAATTACCGAAAAATCTTTCTCCCATTTTTTATTATCAATATTAATTACGCCATTGGTTGTAAACAGCATGGCGTTGCGGCCATTACGGGTGGGCATTACGCAGTCGAACATATCAACTCCCAAGGCAATGCTTTCTAAAATATTCCAGGGTGTACCAACGCCCATTAAGTAACGAGGTTTTTGTACCGGTAAAATATCGCAACACAACTCAGTGTATTCATACATCATCTCCATGGGTTCGCCTACGCTTAATCCGCCAATGGCATTACCAGTTGCATTTTTGGAGGCTATAAATTCCGCAGAGGCTGTCCGCAGATCTTTGTAGGTACTGCCCTGCACAATGGGAAATAAATTTTGTGTATAGCCATATTTATCAGGTGTGGAATCAAAGCGCTGAAAACATCTGTCTAACCACCGATGCGTAAGTTCCATACTATCTTTAGCATATTTGTAATCGCTGGGGTATGGTGGGCATTCATCAAAAGCCATAATAATATCGCCACCAATTATCCTTTGTATGTCCATTACTTTTTCTGGCGTAAATAAATGTTTGCTGCCATCAATATGGCTTTGAAACAAAGCGCCATCTTCGGTAAGTTTACGGTTGTTGGCCAAAGAAAAAACCTGGTAACCACCACTATCGGTAAGTATAGGTTTATTCCAGCCATTAAATTTATGCAGGCCGCCGGCAGCTTCCAGTATTTCCAACCCTGGCCTCAGGTATAAATGATAAGTATTGCCTAAAATTATTTGTGCTTTTACTTCGGCATGTAACTGTTGTTGTGTAACTGCTTTTACACTGCCAACCGTACCAACCGGCATAAAGATGGGCGTTAAAATTTCGCCGTGGTCAGTAGTTATTTTACCTGCCCTTGCTTTTGATAAAGTATCTGTATGTTGTAAATCGAATTGTAATGCCGGCATTCTTGGTTTTGTGTTATGGGTTTTGTGTTTTGCGTTGATTGCGTTTTACTATTGTCAACTTTATGTTTGTATTTTCTTTTTCAGTATTGATATTACTTATTTCCATTTCTTATTTTTGCGGCATGAATTTTACCCAAATCGGGCAACTGCTTTTTTACAGCTTTTGCCTGGTAACCTTAGTACAGCTTTTTTATTACCTGTTTTTTTTTGTAAGACTGGCAGTTTACAAACCAAAGCCAAAGGCCATTTCGCAAACCCATCCGGTGTCGGTAATTATCTGTGCACGGGATGAAGCCGCAAATTTAGCAAAAAATTTACCGGGAGCGCTTGTTCAGCATTACAAAACCACACATGAAGTAATTGTGGTGGATGATAACTCTTTTGATGATACCAAATACCTGTTGGAAGAATACCAGAAAACCTACCGGCAATTACAGGTGGTACAATTAAAACAGGAAGCAAAACTGATACCGGGCAAAAAATTCCCTTTAAGCATTGGAATAAAAACTGCCAAACACGAAATTGTTTTACTTACGGATGCTGATTGTGTGCCTGCCAGTGAATTTTGGATTGATAAAATGCAGCAAAGTTTTGATGCAGATACAGAAATTGTTTTAGGCTATGGCGCTTATCATAAAAAAGAAGGATTGCTGAATAAAATTGTGCGATGGGAAACTTTTCACACTGCGCTGCAATATTTATCATATGCACTGGCTGGTAAACCTTATATGGGTGTGGGGCGTAACCTCAGTTATAAAAAAACAATTTTTTTCAGGCACAAAGGTTTTTCGGCACATAACGATATTGCCAGTGGCGATGATGATTTGTTTATAAACATGGCAGCCACAAAAAAAAATACCAACATAAATATTGATGCAGCTGCTTTTACTTTAAGCGAACCACCCAAAACCTGGGCTGGTTGGATAAAGCAAAAAAACCGCCATTACAGCACAGGCAAATTTTATAAGCCGATGCATAAATTTTTGCTGGGGCTTTACACCCTTTCTCACATGTTGTTTTATCCGTTGCTGGCTGCCGCTTTAATCTTCTATAACTGGCAACTGGCATTAATTGTATTTGGTATCCGTTTTTTAATACAAGCAATTATTTTATACCCCTGTATGAAAAAACTGAACGAGCAAGCCATGTATCCCTGGTTTTTTATTATTGATATCTGGATGTTTTTTTATTACCTGATATTTGCAGTAGCGGTGTTTAAAAGGCCGGGGAGGGCGTGGAAGTAAGTCCAAGCCCCCTCTGAACTTCGTTCTTTCCCTTATCAGGGAACCCCGAAGGGAGAGGAAATCTTGAAGAACGAAGCGTAGAATATGTTTTATTTATAATTTTTTTGGATGGAATTGATACAAAAATATTTTAGTGATTTTTCAGAGAAGCAGATTGCGCAGTTTGCTGCGCTGAAAGAATTGTATGCCGATTGGAACAGTAAAATAAACGTTATCTCCCGCAAGGATATGGATAATTTTTACGAGCACCATGTTTTGCACTCACTTACCATTGCAGCAAAGTTTGAATTTAAAAAAGATATGCAGGTGATGGACCTGGGTTGTGGCGGTGGCTTTCCGGGTATACCGCTTGCCATCATGTTTCCGGAAACTAATTTTCATCTGGTAGACAGTATCAATAAAAAATTAAAAGTAGTTGCTGAAATTTCAGCAGCAATCGGATTACATAATCTTACTACTCAACATTGCCGTGCCGAGGAAATAAAGAACAGAAAATTTGATGTGGTTATTTCAAGAGCAGTTGCACCATTAAAAGATTTATGGCATTGGAGCAAACCATTAATTCAAAAAAATAAAATTGCCCTTGCCGGAGTTCCAAATGGTTTAATATGCCTGAAAGGGGGAGATTTAACCCAGGAAATTTTTGAGAGCGGCTGCAAACCAATGGTTTGGGAGATTGAAAAAATATTTCCACAGCAATTCTTCTATGAAAAATACCTCCTCTACATTCCCATCCGATAATTTTTTATTACCACTTTAGGGTATTGTTGATACGGATTATTAAGGCGAAATTTGCATTATATGAACAAATCTGTAGCAATAGTTGAAGATAATCATGATATTCGCCAGGCACTGGAGCAAATTATAGAAGCTTCGGATGATTTTACATTGGCGGGTTCCTGCAAAACCGGCGAAGAAGCCCTTGAAAAATTACCACAATTAAATCCCTGCGTTGTTTTAATGGATATTGGTTTGGGCGATGGTATGAATGGTATTGAAGTGGTGAGGGAATTAAAGGCCCGCAATCCGGAAATATTATTTATGATGTGTACTATTTATGAAGAGGATGAAAAAATATTTGAAGCCCTCCGTGCAGGTGCCAGTGGATATATTTTGAAAAAAACACAGCCTGCTAAATTGTTAGAAGGCATTACAGAACTGATACAGGGAGGCGCCCCTATGAGCAGCCAGATTGCCAGCAAAGTGGTTGCTGCTTTTCAAAATAAACCGGCGTCAACATCCTTAAGCACTTCCCTGGATGTACTTTCTAAAAGAGAAAATGCAATCCTTGAAATGCTTTCAACCGGTCTTTTATACAAAGAAATTTCTGAAAAATTATTGATATCAACTGAAACAGTTCGCAAACATGTGTATCATATTTATGAGAAGCTGCACGTTACCAACCGGGTAGAAGCGGTTAATAAATATTTTGGAAGATAAATATAATAAAAACAGGCAAGCACAAACAAAATAAACCCCGGAAATTTCCGGGGTTTGTTAATTAAAAAAACTTCCACAACCACTTATCAGTTTGAGGCGTACTGCCTATCGGAAAATCGTGGGTGTATCCAGAGTCTGCAAATCCATACTTTTCGTAAAATTTTTGAGCCCGTACATTATGCTCCCACACGCCCAGCCAAACGGCTTCGTATTTTTTTTCTAAGGCAAAATTCAGAAAAAAATCCATCAGCTTTTGGGCAATGCCTTTTCCCTGAAACTCACCAAGCACATAAATTCTTTTTAACTCCAGCGCCTTCCATTTTTTTATTTCAACAAAGTTTTTATACTCTTCTTTAAAGTGTAAGTAAGCAACCGGCACCGCATCAACCTCTGCAAAAAAACAAAAATTTTCTTCATCCAGTAATTCTTTGCCTAATTGCACTATGCTGTAATGTTGATTTAAAAAGCCCTGCATATCTGCTTCCGTGCAGGTTCCGGTAAAGGTATCGTAAAAGGTTTTACGTGCTAAAATAGATAATGCAGCAACATCATCAATATTTATCCTGCGGATATTTATTTCCATTTTAAAAATTTATGCGGTGCTATTACATGGTCATACCTAAACATCAGACCATGTTACCAGGTTAATTCCAGTTTATTATTTTTTCTGTCCACATCAGCCATTCTTTTTGATGGGTCTATTTCAGCTACTTTTATATCGGTTAGTCTGCGTTTCATTTCAACAACATAAGTGGGATGCGTCCATCTCCATTCTTCCATTACTTCACGTTTTTGCGCAGGCACTTCATTTGGTTTACTGCCGTACATTAAATTTAATGGTATGTTAAACATTTCTGTGCTGCCATCTTTATAAGTCAATTGCAAATCAACCGGCATAGGTATATTTCCAATTCTTTTAAGGCGAATTTTTGATACGCCGTTTTCTTCCCACAAACTATCAATTTTATAATCAATGGTTTTGGTAGTATTTATCCAATACTCTTTATACCAATCCAATTGAATGCCGCTTACATCTTCTGCAACCCTCATAAAATCATTTGCATTGGGATGTTTAAAGCGCCAGCGGTTATAATACTCCAGTAATATTTTATCTCTTACTGAGGCACCAATAATATAACCCAGTTGCTCCATAAATACTTCTCCTTTTGAATAAGCAGCGGTGCTGTAACCGTAGTTGGAATTGTAATGATCAGCATGAGTGGTCATTGGTTCTTCAAAATTGCTTTTTGCAAGATTAAAATATCCTAAATACGCATTGCTGTGGTCTTCCGGTAATATGTCAATTGCTTCTTTCAATCTCTTATTATTGGGATCTTTTTGTAAAGTTTCCCGATAACCCTGCAACGATGATTTTTTATCATAAAATTTTGTGATCAGATCTTCGGCATAACTTGTAAAACCTTCATCCATCCATGCATACATACTTTCATTGGTGCCCAGCATCATCTGGTACCAGCTATGCATCCACTCATGAAAAACAGTTCCTAAACCAGGCCCAACAAGTAATGTAGCCATGGGATATTCCATACCCCCATCGCCACCCTGTATAAATGAATATTGCGGGTAAGGATATTTGCCAAAGTTTTTTTCGATAAATGGCAATGCAACCGACGCAGCAGTTAGCACTTTGGCCCAGGCCGAATCATTTGCTGCATCGTTCTCTTTATAGTTATAAATTGAATGTAAAACGGGGCCGCCATTCGGCATTTTATAAACTAGATGTTTGTAATCCGGATCGGCAGTCCACACAAAATCGTGTATGTTTTGCCCAACAAAATGCCAGCTACGTTTTGCTTTATTAGTTTGTTTTAATTCAGTACCGGGTGTATCATATCCCCAACCGATTTCATTAGCATTAATTAAAACACCGGTTGCACCAAGCTTGTACGTTTTTTCTATGTTGATAGTAACATCAAAATCGCCCCAAACACCATAAAACTCACGTGCCACATAAGGTGTAGGGTGCCAGCCCTCATAATCATATTCACACATTTTTGGGTACCATTGGCTCATGCTGTAACGTACACCGGTTGTAGGATTATCTCTTCCGCTGCGGCGTATCTGTAATGGAACCTGTGCTTCAAATTCCATTTCAAAAACAACTTTTGTTTTTGATGCAATTGGTTTGGTTAAATTTACTTCCAGAATTGTTTCGTGATATTTAAATGGCTGAGGTATTCCATTCATTTTTAAAGAAATTATTTTTTGATAGCCAATTTCATCCGGCTTTAAATTTACAATACGGTCTTTAACTCTTCCATCCCAATCGGGCCGGTTGTTTACCAACACTTTTCCCAACTCCCGGCTTCTTGCATCCATACTGCTGTTTGGCTGAAAAGCATTAAAGTATAAATGATAAAACACTTTAGTAAGTGTAAGCGGCGAATTGTTACTGTACTCAAGTTTTTGCTTACCGGTAAAACGGTTTGTGGTAACATCCATATCAATATTCATATTGTACTTAACGGCCTGTTGCCAGCGGTCTGTTTGTGCAAATGCCATTGTGCAACATAATATCCCAAAAAATAAAACAACTGATTTCTTCATTTAATAAAATTTATAACGGTAAATTTCGGTAAAATAGCTTTATGAAAAATATAAAACTTATAAACGGTTATCCGTTTGTGCATTATAGCAAAGTAACTTATGCAGGTGATGAAATGGCAGAAAGATCTGCATCTTTTGCAGCATGGATGGATGAAAGACGTACCTGCAGGGATTTTTCGGATAAACCGATTGATAAAGCCGTAATAGAAAATATTATTGCTGCGGCATCTACTGCACCAAGCGGCGCCCACAAACAACCCTGGACATTTTGTGTGGTGAGTAATAAAGAAATTAAGAACCAAATACGTACTGAAGCAGAAAAGGAAGAATTTGAAAGTTATAATGGCCGCATGCCCGAAGCATGGAAAAAAGATTTGCTGCCTTTGCAAACTGACTGGAAGAAAGAGTTTTTAGAAATTGCGCCATACCTTATCATTATTTTTAAAAAAAGTTATGATATTGATATTGATGGAAAAAAGACAAACACCTATTATGCCAATGAAAGCTGCGGACTCGCCTGTGGCTTTTTACTGGCTGCCATACACCATGCGGGACTTGTTGCACTTACGCATACACCAAGCCCAATGAATTTTTTATGTAAAATTTTAAAGCGCCCCCCAAATGAAAAACCATTTTTGCTGATACCGGTTGGGTATGCAGCGGAGGAATGCTGGGTACCGGATATACAAAGAAAACAATTGGATGAAATAAGTAGTTGGTATTAAGTGAGAGACCTTTCTTCCTTAAAAAATTCTTTTCGTATTCCATCAATTAAATCAGACTGGTTGATTGTACCAGCATTTTTTGCATAACACTGTAAGGTTGCATAATGTACAGCATTTAATACAGAAGCTCCGCTCATTTCATATTTCTGTGCCAGCTCCTCAAGATTTACAGTTGTTCCTGTACCCAGGTTTTCGGGCATTGATTTTTGCCAGAGCACCAAACGCTCTGCAGCAACCGGCATAGGGAAATGTATTAAAGAATGAAAGCGCCGTACAAAAGCATCATCAAGGTTACTTTTAAAGTTGGATGCTAAAATTAACAGCCCGGGATAATCTTCTACCCTTTGCAATAAATAACTTACTTCCTGATTGGCGTATTTATCGTGAGCGCTGCTTACGCTGGTTCGTTTACCAAACAATGCATCTGCCTCATCAAAAAATAAAATCCAGTGTTTTGTTTCGGCTTTTTTAAAAATTGTTTCCAGATTTTTTTCTGTTTCGCCAATAAATTTTGATACTACCTGCGATAGGTCTATCCGGTAAACATCCATGTTAAACTGTTTACCCAGCAGGGCTGCCACCATTGTTTTACCGGTACCAGGCGGGCCATAAAAAAGCACACGGTATCCGGGTTTTATTTTGCGGCCTAGGTTTTTATCTGCATTTATTTTATGGTTGTGATTTAACCATACGCTGATATCATTTATCTGTTTTTTTGTTTGTGGGTGCAAAACAACATCATCCCAAAGCATATCTGATACAATTTTTTTTGCCGGAAAATCCAAACCAAAGCGGGGTGCTGTTTCTTTATCCAGTAATATTTTGTCTATCCACTCCTGCGATAATATCACTTTGCCACTCATTTTTGGTTCGCCTTCTTTAACAGGCTCAAGCCAAAGGATATTTTTTTTTAAAAAGAAATAGTCTTCGGTAAAAAGATTTTGCAACAGCAGGCGTTTGCTAATATCATTTCCTGCAAGCACAAATTGTATGGTTTCGCCTGTTGGAATTAAACCTCTGTGGTTACCACTTCTTGCCCCGCCAAAATCAGTAAAATCGCCGCCGGCCGGCAAATATTTTTGTATCAGTTTATCGTAAAAACCAGGCATCAGCGATGGCATCAGGGAAAGCATCAATACTATTGCATCATTGTATGCAAGCTGCACATTGTCTATCTCTATGCCGGTTTCAAATGCTTCAACCGGCGTTGCAAGGGAAGTATTGAAATATTCATCCAGCCTTACTTGTATCAGATAAGTTAAGTATTCCTCCCATATTTTAAAACCTGCATAAATTTTTACCATAACTGATTATTTTAAAACCCATGCCTTTTAAGTGCTGCTGCAATTGAATCTTCAACAACGCTGTTAATGCGTTCATTTCTTTCTTTTTCAGCTTTTGTTTGTTGTTCTTTTTCCTCGGTATCCATTTCTGTTATTATGTTGCGTATGATGTATTCCATTTTTCCAGCCATATCATCTCCTTTATAGCCCTTTAAATGTTTAATGGTTTTGCTTATTATCTTTTCCTTTAGCGGCAAAGTTTCGGCATCATCTATTTTTTGGCTCAGAAACTGCAAAAGTTCAGCAGCGTTTTTATCAGATGTGCTTTTGCTATGTTGTTCGCCTGCGGCCGTTTGCAATAATTTATCTAATGCTGTAAACTGGCTGTTATCGGTATTTTGTAACTGCACAAGTTGCTCTTGAAGACGGGCAACGAGGTTTTTTACTTTATCCTGATCTTGATTATCCATATCCTGTTTAAATGCTTTTACATTTTTTTATTGGTGTTACCGCAATTTAATAATGACCTGTTTTGGCTTTAATGCACACAGTTGTTTTTGCCTCCAACATTCAATTACAGCAGTCACAATCAAATCTTTTCAACTCTTTTAATTAACAACCAATGAATGAACAATATAATCGGATATATGTTCAATTTTAAAATCATAGTCTTTTGCCATTACAGTTAAAGCCGTTATGTTTAATGAAATTAAACCTTCAAATGTATTTGGTAGTTGGGTATTCCAGTATTTTTTATGGCACTCAAGTGCATGCAAACACATTTCATTAGATTCCTTTTCTGAATGCATCATTAAGGGAGTAAACATATCTATTACAGGCCCGTCAATCAATAAAGCATAGTCGTAAGTTGGTTCTGGCATTTTGTCTTTTTTAATTTCATTCACAACTGCAAGTAGGTTTTGTCCATGCGGCTCTCCTTTTTCAAAAAGCCTTTGCAAAAATCTGGCAAATAAAACACTATATTCACCACCTTTTGTTTTCTTTTTTTGATTTACAATATCAAGGTTTATGGCACAAAAGGCATGCACTGTTTTCATTTTGCGCCTTGCTAAGGCAGCCATAAATCCCCTTATCCAATTCTGTTCCGAAACTGTGTAATCTTTTTCTTCCGAAACAAACTTATAAATGTTACAGGCAAAATCAATGGCAATCATCTTGCCGGTATTTGTTGCCATTTGGTATTTTGCCATAGAAGCTTCAATAAACATATCCAGATAGTATAATTATTTATCTACCGGATATTCCAAACTAACTGCCATACAAAAATTTTGGAAAGACAATTTTTCCAGCCCACGTATAACAAGATAATTTTTGTTATCCAGTTCTGTCAAAAACAAATTGATATTTCCGTCGTTTAATAAATTCAGTTGCCGTAAAATTTCTTTATCAATTTCATTTCTTACTATGTACACAATATATCGATTTAGTCTATGTCAAATTTCTTAATTTCAACCGATCGCAAATTTCCACCTGCATCTACTTTTATAAAACTTTATAATTTTTACATTTAACAGTAATATTATTTTTATGGCAAAGCAGTTTTGCTAAAATAATTATTTAATGTATTGAGTAAAAACCCTTTTTTTGGGTCCTCCAGATACTCAGAAATTATGTCGAACGGAAATAGCCTGGCACTGTTTAATTTGTTGCAAATAATTTCAGGTTTCCCCCAGTTTTCAATATCCTCAGCAACATCCCACTTTCCATCAGCCATTATTCTGTAGCACTCGCCTATGTATAATGAGGCTTCAATCAGCAGATGGCTGTCGTTATCCTTATCTGGATTTATTTTATACAAAAGCTTTTCTACAGCTGCCATACTTTGGGTACTGTAATCTGCAGTTACTGCTGTGGCTTTTACTAATAAAGTTTTAAAATCAATGAGCCTCTCATCCAATTTCTCAATAACTTCCTGCAATTGCGTACGCTCATGTTGTATGTCTTTTTCCATAATTATTTTTCTTGTACATAAGTCAACATATCAACAGGAAAAAATTTGTATATTTTCAGCTTGTCAATATTTTCATTATTGATGTAGGCAATTACTGCCGATTCAAAACTCCAATAGCCATAAAATGCGGTACCATAACCTGGCTTGTGTGTGTTGTAAACAGATCTTTTACGTAAAACAGTTTTATCCCAATTTGCAAGGTAAGCCATTAAATTTTCTAACTTTTCTGCACCTGTTTTATGCAAGCTGTCAAAGGCAGGTTGTAATAATTTTTCAAAAATCAGTTTTTTAGAAATTAATGCCGAAGGGTTTATAAAATGATGCAAGCTGTCTATAAATGCATCATCTCCCTTAATTTTTAATGAAATAAAAAATTTATTGATGAGGTCAACATCTACCCTTAATAAAATTGCCATTGATAAAGTATTTACAATGTTGAAGTATTCATTAAAATCAGTTTTATACCTGTTTATTTTTGAGTTTTTAATATACTCTGTGCTGGTAAAATAATCAATGCCGTGGGTTAAGCAGGTGGTAATGGTATCTTTTATAATACTCATTTTTATGCCCGAACTGTAATACAATTGGGCAAGAATATAATAATCGTAGAAGCGGTTCATGTAAATAACTTCCCAATCCATGCTGTATTTTTCTCTGTTGTTTGCATATTCGTTCAGTTGTTCAACACGTTTTAACTTTTCGGCTATTGCATCTGCAAAATAAGTTTCAGTTTGTAATGGTTCTCTCTGTTTCATTTCTATTGCCATGGTTGTATTGATACCACTCCATTGGTATCAACATGTGTTACAATTGTTTTTAATTCCCCTGCATCAAATGCACCCTGAATCTTGATTTTTAAATCAGGGTCTTGAATTTTATTGATATTATCCTGAATCCAGATTTTCTTTTTTTGTAGAGATGTTAACTTGCCTGTACCAAATTTTGTTTCGTTAATATAAAACATTCCATCTTTTTTCCAAATGCCATCAAACCCTTTACCCTTGGGCGGATTATTATAGTCAATTAACTCTCCGTTGTTACTTAATTTTTTAAACCCGGCATCAAATTTTACCATGATTGATCATTTTTAAAACCCATGCCTTTTAAGTGCTTCTGCAATTGATTTTCCAACAACATCATTTACCCTTTCATTTCTTTCTTTTTCAGCTTTTGTTTGTTGTTCTTTTTCCTCGGTATCCATTTCTGTTATTATGTTGCGTATCATGTATTCCATTTTTCCAGCCATATCATCTCCTTTATAGCCCTGTAAATGTTTGATGGTTTTATTGATGATGTTTTCCTTTAAAGGCAAAGTTTCGGTATCATCTATTTTTTGGCTCAGAAACTGCAAAAGTTCAGCAGCATTTTTATCATAAGTACTTTTACCATTTTCTTCGCCAGCGGCCTTTTGCAATAATTTATCCAATGCTGTAAACTGGCTGTTATCGGTATTTTGCAACTGCTCAAGCTGCTGTTGAAGCCCTGTAATGAGATTATTTAATTTATCCTGATTTAGATTATCCATATCCTGTTTAAATGCTTTTACATTCTTTTATTGCTGTTACCGCAATTTAATTATGACTTGTTTTGGCTTTAATGCATACAGTTGTTTTTGCCTCCAACATTCAATTACAGCAGTAATAATCCAATCTTTTCAACGCTTTTAATTATCAACTAATGATTGAACAATATAATCGGATGTATGTTCAATTTTAAAATCATAGTCTTTTGCCATTACAGTTAAAGCTGTAATTGGTAATGAGATTAGTCCAAGAGGGTCTG
Source organism: Chitinophagaceae bacterium (assembly GCA_031360765.1). Classification (GTDB taxonomy): domain Bacteria; phylum Bacteroidota; class Bacteroidia; order Chitinophagales; family Chitinophagaceae; genus Ferruginibacter. Next base: position 26,481 of record JANMBZ010000077.1, on the reverse strand, counting down.
CAGGCTCTTTTTGCCAATATTTTTTATGCAATTCCAAAGCATTTAAAAGCATAGCATTAAAATCTTTTTCATCATTCATTAAAATCGGTGTATACATATCAATTAAAGGACCATCATTATACAAAGCATATTCATATGTTGGTTCAGGCATTTTATCTTTTTTTATTTCATTAGCTGCAGCCAAAAGATTTTTGCCATGTGGTTCTGCTTTTAAAAATAAACGCTGCAAAAATTTAGCAAAATACAGACTATATTGCCCTCCTTTTGTCTGGGACTTGTTCTCTAGCATATCCAAATCAATTTCACAGTAAGCCTTGCGGGTTATCATATCCCTTCTGGCAATACATGCCAAATATCCTGCAATCCATGATTTGTCTGAAACTGTATAATTTTTTTCTTCTGGTATTATTATGTACTCCTGTTTATGAAATACTATTTTTATTTCTTTTCCAACATTAACAGCCATCTGGCATGCTGCTAATCCGGATTCAATAAAGTAATCCAGGTATTTAAGTTGCTCGTCTTCTGATAAGCTTATTCCCACTGCATTTCCTAAATTCTGTAACGCTAATCTTGACAAATCACTTAATACATGGAACTAATTTGAACTAAAAATCTTCAAGCAGAGATCAATGGTTTTGTTATTACTGGTAAAATAGTTTTCAGCACCAGTTTTTGAAAATTCATGTCTTTGCATATGCATACTTTAAAATTTAAATTGTTTAATCTGTATAGGCAAAAGATTTGCATCTGTATCAATTATTCAGAAACACTGTATTATGCAAAGAGAAAAATTCCCGATCTTTACTTTGCATAAAATCTGCCAGCATCAAATTCATATTTTTCTGATAATTGCTTGTATGGCAAGTCAACCTCACTCCCTAAAATGCTTTTTATTGTGTCCAGATGTTCACTGAACTGCACATCATTTTTACTTAATGCAAATCTATCAAGATCCAGATATTTCGACGGGATTTCGTCTTTTCTTCCCGCATTATACAGGTATAAAACAAAAAGAACTGTACCAGGAAGTGTTGCAGGAAAAATTGAAATTCTTTCTACCTCCTTCATCCCCATTTCAAATTCCAAAGCAACTTCGCCACGTATATATCGTGCATTGTAAACACCAAAAGACTGTACGAAACCAGGAAAACAAATGTCTGCAGGATTTACTTTCTTAAACCCTGCATAAAGCCATTTTTCATTAGTAATAAAACTTCTGAAAGAACAGAACAAACCGGGTATTAGTATATCGTTATCTGAATAACCATTTACTTCTCCTGATGTCTTTTTGAATATTTCTATTAATCCGCATGAACTAAAGAAAGCAAGTTCAGAGTCCTGTGCAATGAGTTTGGGGCTTATACATTGTTCTTCAATCATCAATATAACCCTGAAAAAGAAATATTCTTTATCATTTAATTGAACTGCATATATGTTCCCCGCTTCAATTGCTTGTTTTTTTTCTTTTACCGGCATGGGTTGTGTAGATTTTTATATTGTTTGTATTTTTCGGGAGTAATAGCATTAATTTTATTCTCCAGATTAGCAATTCCTCCATGTTTATTAATAAAGTGCTGTTCCTGTACCGTTAATTCGTATGGTGTTAAGGGTTTTCCCTTCACAGGAGTTTCCATTCTTAAATGCTCATCAAAATTAAAACCTGCTGAATCGGGGTTTATCCCTTGTTTCCTTAAATACTGGCCAACGGCACTATCTGGATCTCCAAGATGTTGTGTAAGCCTGGTATTGGGTTCCTGTATTGATTGTCCAACATAAATAACTTTTCCAGTTTCTGCATCTCTGATGACATAAACATAAGAATTAAATTCTTTTGTACTTAAAAACTTTGAAACACTATCATCGTTATGTACCAGCACTGCGTTGTTACCAACGAAATAAGTATGCAGGTTTTCTACTTCAAAATTATAGGTATTTTTTACAACTTCTTCAATTTCTATACCGTTTACTATAATGCTTTCGCCATTACTACCCTTTAATAACATTCCTGTCTTCAGGCTGCTTGCCGCTATCCATATTTTTCTTTCTGGCAACCAGAAAGGATGACTTAAGGTGGACTCAACTACCTCGCCATTAATATTAATGAGAACCACAAAATCAGTCCAGTTTACAAATTTTTCTGAAACCCTTGCTTCAACATTTTGTTCTGTCTGGAAGTCAAAGGAAAGTACCATATCCCCCTTCCTGATATCTTCAATATTAATAAAGCCGGAGGACGTTTTAATTTTTGTACCAGCAGTAAAACAGGGTAGGTTATCTGTGTCGCCATATGAATGGCTTTCCCAATCAGCATGTTCCTTTGTACCAGGTTTTGGAAGATCATCTCTAGTGCTAATGGGCTTAACATCTTCAATCGGTGTTTTTAATTTTCCTGTTTCCAGGTTAAGCCTCATTCCATCATCAAAGTGTTCCTTAAGTTTAACATCATCTGCACTTAGTTTTGTATCCGGGAAACGATCTTTATAATCTGCTTTAAATTCATCAAAAGTCATATCCTTGTCATCCCAACGTTTATTAGATGGCCCTATACCTGCTTCCTTTTTCAGCTTTGCTTCAATATCCCTTATAGCTTTATCTCTTGCCGGTCCTTCAGGCATATTTCTTGCATCATCAAGTTCTTTTTTAAGGGCCGGTTTTTTTAACTCCTCTTTATACTTTGCATCTAATAATTCGCAAGTGGTGCATTTACAAATATTACCTTGCTCATCCATTTTAAGATCATGCCCATCTTCAGATTTAGTCTTACTAACAGTTGATTCATCGGTTTGCATTTTTTGTTCAACCTCAGCAGTTTCGGAAGTCTTCTTTACTGGCCCTGGCTCATCATTTACTTTAGCTTTGGGTTCATCCACAGCGGCTTTTCCTTTCACCTCCGCTTCAGTTTTTAGCCCATGTACTTCAGGCTCTCCTGTTTTTGGTGCAGTTATTTCTGCATCCGTCTTTGGTGTTTTTGGTGCTTCAGTATCTACTTTAGTTTCGGGTGCATCGGTTGTTGTTTTGGGTGCCGGTGCTTCTGTTGGTTTTGGCGCTGCAGGTGCATCTACCTTAACTTCAGGCGCATCAATTTGCGGCACTTTTGGTGCAGCCGGTGCATCCACACCTATTGATGTTTTTATTTTGGTGCCAGCTTTACCACCAAGCCCTTCACCAAATGCCATTGACTTACCCTGTATGCCTTCTACTTTTGCGCCAAATTTACCCAGCTTATTTATATTGCCCATTCCAACACTCATACCAGCACTGATGGCTGCGCCTTTTGCAATTTCGCCCCAGTTCATGGCTCTTCCGTCTTTAAATGCCTCGTAAGCTTCAATAGCAATATTGCCACCAACATCAAAAGCCATATCAACCCCAAAACGAATTAATGCAGGCGCCAAGCCCTGTGCACCTTTAGTGATGAACTGCCCCAATGCGCCACCGGCACCACCCAATGCACCGCTTACTGCACCAATGATGGCGGCTTTAGCAACGCCTTCAAATAATGGTTTGCCATCAATAATATTATTGCCCATTTGTATTACAGCGCCGGCTGCGGCACCAACTATGGCACCACCAACCACCGCACCAATTGTTGCGGCTGCTGCACCTGCACCCAATGCAGCTGCACCCGCTGTTACAAAACCAATAACCGCAGGGCCAACTACCAAGGCAACAATTACCACCACAAGTATTACCAGCAATATTTTTAATACACTCTTCCAACGTGGTTGTACTTCACTTGCTGCTTTTGCTGCTTCTGTTTGAATGGTGCTTATAAAATCTGCAGCATCTACCGACTCTTTAAATGCTTTTTCAATTTCTTTACTGCTGGTATCAAGTCCATCGGTTAAACTCTTGTAATACGCTTCAAAGAATTTATCTATGCCACCCGAAATTTCTGCAAAGCCTTTGGTAGAAGCTGTTAAAGCATTGTTTGTATTTTCTCCAAAGTCTTTACTTAATTGTTTAAATGTAGATATGGCATTTGAAATAAGGCTGCCCATCACCGGCGGCAGTCCGTTATAAATTTCGTTAGACTGATCGATACCGGTTTGTGTGAGCTGCTGCATTTCCTGCACGGTAAGCTGCGCTGCTTTAGCAATTGCCATAGATGCCTGCATGCCTGCCTTGCGGAAACTGTTATTAATGTTTAGGGTTGCATTTCCAAAACCAGTAGTTGCACCGGTTAACGCAGCTTTTAACAGGTGGGCCGCCGGAGCATTGTTTTCAGTAATATTCTTTTTAAAATCAGCAATGCCTTTTACCAGTAAATCAATAGTATCAATAGTTGATTGCGCCAATGATGAAGAAGACTGCATGGCTTCTTTATCAATATTATTTAGCTGCCCCTCGCCAATGGCAGTTATTTGTGCCAGCATAGCCTTCTCCTGGCTGGTGAGGCCCGTTGTGGTGGCTTTTAAAGTTTTAGCGGTAGATTGAGTAAGGCCTGATTTTATTTTTTTAGCCTGATCAAGTGTTTGCTTTAAAGATGTATCAACATTCTTTGTTGCTGCATCATAATTTTGCTTTAATGCCTGCCTCGATTTTTCTACATTATCATTTATTACCTGCAGATCTTTTCCTTTACCAGGGCCGGTTACCAATTTATCTGCCTGCTCTATGCCAGCATTTACCAAACCCTTTTCTGCATTGCGATATTGCTTACCAACCTCCCTTGCAGCTTTTGCCCTGGCCTCGTACCGGTCTGATGTAAGCGGGCCATCCAAAAGGCTATCATCTATTCCGGTAACATGCGGATCGTAATTAGTGCTTGCATAATTATCTGCTTTGGTAACCGCATAATCTCCTGCTGCTATACCTGCCGCTTTAAATTTATCTGCGGCTGTTGTATATATTCCATCCAGTTTTGGCAACTGTGTTTTGTAAGCATTTTCCAGTTTTTCATTTTCGGCTTTAAAAGAACTGTCTAAGGTACTTTTTGCACTGGTGGCCGCTGCATTTGCCTGGCTTACTGCACTTGTATAATTTTTATTGATGGTTGCAAATGCGCTGCCGGCCTTTGCCTTAGCCTGTTTTTTAAGTTTTGTATGCTCTGCTTTTATTTTTGCAAGCTGCTGCTGCATTTGCGAACGCACATTAATTCTGGCTGCGGTAGCAGTTAAATCAATAACCGGATGAACTGCATTGCCTGCTGTAAAAACTTGTTGTATTTTAAGTACCGATGCTTTTACAAAATCGTTGGCATGGCCTTCTGCCATGTTCTTATTCTTCAAAGAATCTTTGCTGGCTTGTTTAGCAGGTTCTTTTTTTAATTTTTCATCTTCTTTAAATAAAATTGATTGGGCAAGGCTTTTAATGCCGGTTTGCTTTGCAGCTAATTTGCTGAGTAATATTTTTTTGGTAACGGCTTCTTTTTCTTTTCCTCCTTTATCGTTTTCTACCTCTTTTTTATCGGCTGTTTTAGATTTGTCTTCTCCTTTTTTCAGTTTATCAACGCCAGGCATGCCTTGCAAAGGATCGCCGCCTTTTTTTGCCTTTTCGTTTGATTCTTTGATGATAGCATCTGCCGCACCTGGCAAGGCAGCCTGTTTTGCGGGGTCAATAGTTTCATAATCTTTGCTTATATCCACTATGGGTTTTTGAGCAAGCTGTTTTGGTGCGGCATTTTGCTTTTTGCTTTGTAAGCCTGCGGGGGTTGAAGGTTTAGGCGCAGTTTTATTATTTTCTCCGTTGCCTTTATTAGTTGGTTTATTTTGCTTTACAGCTCCCTGCTGAACAGTGTGTGTTAACTCATGCGCCAGTAAATGTTTCCCTTCGGTTGTTTGCGGGTTAAATTTATTTTTATTGAAGAAAACGTGATTGTCTTTTGCGAAAGCCTGCGCATTTATCTGGTTGTTTAATTCAGCAGCTTTTTCATCGGTGTGTATTTTTACATTACTTACATCGGCATTAAGTTTACCACCCATAGATTCTGCAGTGGCATTATCAAGCGCATGACCGCCTGCTATACCTTCATCCAGTTTTTGAGAAAAAGACTGAGCCGCAGAAACCGGTTTGCCTTTTTTGCCACCAGAACCTACTTCAATATTTTGTTTTGTTTGTACACCCTTTTCTTCTGCCTCGCATGCGGCGCATTTGGCCTGCACATCGCTACCGTTTGTTTTTTGCTGTACTGTTACGTCGTCGTCATCGCAACCTCCTTCGCAGGTATGCTCTTTAGCCGGCTTGTTTACAACTTTGTCTGCAACTGCATCAGCTTCCTTTTCAAATTTATTATTCTTGGAATCACTATTTTTTTTTGCCTGTACGGCTGAAAAAAATGAATTTACTGCGGGCTCTGCATTTGTATTTTCTGTTGCCTTAAAAAATGTACCGCCAGGTGAATTGGATTCACCTGTTTTAGAGCCAGCCTTTTTTGTTGCAACACAACTCATTTTTAAAAATTACTTTCAAATTTGTATGATCTGGGGATAACACTTTTTACTTGTATTACCATTCAACTGTAAGCAACTGCTTCATCCATGGCAGTTTTACCATCGAAACTCCCCAGGGCAAACGGTCTTTTAAAATATCTACCGTTTTTTGTTCTACCTGTAATAACCATCCCTTTTCATTGGCAGCTAATTTGCCAAACCGCTGAATAAAGGTTTGCTGCAAACCTTGTAAAGATGTTTGCTTTAACGCAATCCAGTAATCTATAACCTGCTGCAGTAAAGCATTGCACTCTAATTTGTCGGCATCAGTAAGTTCTGCCAAATGCTCTACGGTTTCTGAAAGCTCCATGCTACATAATATTTTCATTAAAGGCCATTCAAACTCAGGCTGCATTTCGTCAAATCCACATAAATAATTTAAACAGGCAATTGCTTTTGCGTTGTCAATAATTTTATCATCTTTTGCAACATGCAATTCATTAAACAGCGTATTTAAAAAAGGATGAAGCAAAACCAGCCCGGCATTGTTTATAAAGATTAGATCTGCGGTATCGGTTTCTTTATTTTGTGCCGAAGGCGTGTCATAATTATTAACTGGCATTTGATCGTTGTTCGTTTCTTCAATCAACTTTTGCAGCAGTGTAATTTTTGATTCTGATGAATTGGCAGATTTCAAAATTTTTCCGGTGAGTTTTGTTAGGGCATTTTCAAATTTCTGAAACGAATCAGCCATATCAATTGTATGCATACATTCATTCCAGAATAAAAAAGTTAGCCGGCTTTCTACATCTTCACCAGTATTTTTTTGTGCATTTATTTCTGATAGTTTTTGTTTGGCTTTGATTGGAAGATCAGGTGTTTCCTTTGCAGCTTCATTAATTTTCTGGTAAAGCGATTTAATAGTAGCAGCGGACTGCTGCAAAAAAAAAGCAGCAAATTCAAACTTAAAATCATTTGTAAACTGATGAATGAACCGATAAACTGCTGCAGGGCCGGCTTTTAAAATGCTTCCTGCAATTACCCTGCTTTTATCTTTACTCATCAATGCAAAAAATGTAATTACCTGCTGCTCAAACTCAGTAGTACTTGCTATTTTGCACCACCAGGGCATAAATCCTTTCTCAATAAAAAATATGAAAGCATCGGCAGGATTGTAATTTTTAGCTATCGCATTTTGTACCAGCTTATTTACTTTCTGTTCATCAAACTCAACTTTAAAAATGTTTTTTTGGGGCTGAATAACTTTTGCTTTTTTCTGTAACTGTTTTTCAAGCAAGTCCAGTAATTGTTTCTCGTACGTAATCAGGTCAATTTCTCCGGGCAACAATTTTATATCCAGATGCAGTTTATCAATGTATGTATTCTCATCTCCGCCAAAATATTTATCAAAAATCATCTGCATTTTATTACTGAAACTTCCTTTAATGTAAGCAGCAGCATCTTCCTTAATTGAAAATGCTTTGCTTACCGGCACGCCATGCACGTGGTATATAACCTTGTTTACAATATGGTTACCGGTTGCCGCCATGTTTACAAGCCGTGTATTTCTTTAAGATTTGCCATAGAGGTCAATATATCTTTCATGGCCAGTGTTGCCGCTTCTTTTGTCATGGCTGCTGCATTTTCTTTGGTTAATAAATTGGCATTTGCAGCAGTAAGTGTGCGTTGTGGAATGGTATAAACTTTTTCGTAACTGCCGCTTAATTTAATAAACGAGTCTTCGTATTTGTTTACAACTTCGTTGTACTTTTTAGTTAAGCCATCGCCCACCACATCATTTTTAACTTTATAAATATCCAAGTCTTTTTTGACGTCGAAAAATTTCGGATTAAACACCGGTTCGTTAAACAAATGCAGGTAGTTAAAATCTTTAACCCATTTTATCGGCCTTGGTGGCACTGTATCAATTTTCACAACCGTATCTACCAGTTCTTTACAAACATAAGGCAGATAAAAATCGGCAACCACGGTGCTTGCACCATTCACTGTGTTGTACACCAATACAAAAGTGCCTCCTTTACAAACACCGGCGTTGTGCAGCATAGATGGATGCTGTTTTAAAAAATTACTGAACACATATCCATCAATTGTTTTGGTATCTGTTGTTGCTTTAAAATCGGCAAGCCAATCAAGTATATGCGGATTAAAATTATGCGCTACATTATCCAATGGTGTATTAATACCAGCACCGGTAAAATATTTTACTTTTGAGCCCAGGTTTGCAGATTTGGGGATCATTGCGTGTTGCAGTTCACTAAAGTTTGTATTACCGGCAGGCGCAGTCTTCATCGCTGCCTGCGTTTCGGCTATGTGCGTATCAACCTGCGTACGTAGTGCTTTTACATCATCACGGTATTTTATCAGATCCTCCGTTTTTATAGTTATCCCTTCTTTTGCCAGTGCAGCATCAGCAGGTAATCTCGTTTCCACTTCTGCATTGTTTAATTTAATATGCTCCAGGTGTGTATTCCATTTTATAAGATGGCTGTTGTACAAAATATCCAGGTGCGGAAAAATATGATCTTTAATGGGCGTAATTGTTTTGCGATCGGTTTGTAGTTGTACACCAACCACTTCAAAAGGCAAATCCATTGAAGTACGCAATTTATTTATTGATGCCAGTACTTGCTTATATTCACGCCCAACATGCCCTTCGATTCTAAAAAATTCGCAATCATCCATATTATAATCAAGCGGAGTTATGGTTTGTAACAAAGTGCTGTAACCATTATCTTTTACGCCGTTTGCATCATAACTTTTTATAGCATTGATGCGGTTGCGTTTTGTTTTTTCATCATTCCAAACCGGAGCAACAGTTTGTGCAGTATAATAGCAGGGTATGGCCCTATCGCCCAAAAATTTATTTATACCAGATGATGGTGTAACTTTAATTGGATCCCGTAAAGTCAGAAATTTAAAACTACTGATCAAGGTAACAATCCTTGTGTACAGATTCATGGCGGTTTTCAGCAAATCGTCTTTATGATTTAAAATGGGCGATTCGATAAAACATTGCCGGTAAGCGCAGGTATGAAGCTTATCTGCCGCCACCAACTCTCCCAGTGCAAGATGTTTGGGAAAAGCATCTGCATCAATACAGCAACTGTAACACAGTTCAAATATTGATTCTTTAAACTCGTTGTAAGCATCTGCAATTTCTTTAGTAAAATCGTACACGTACTGAATATTGTTACTGCCTTTATCAGCTAAAAGCTCTTTCAGTTTTTGTTCAAAAGATGCACCTGCATTGAAATTGTTTTTTAACCTGCGCCTTATCAAAGCAGCTTCTGAATTTTTAATAAGCTGTGTATTTAAAAAAGGAATATTGCCGTTGGTTGCATAACATTGAAAAATACCCTGAGCAATACCATCAGCTTTTGTAAGTGCTGCAGATAATGACAGTTCGCCGTTGTTTACATTGTTTAATACCGAAGCGTAAGCATTACGTAAATCGTTATAACTAAACAGCGAATCGTTTTCGTTTAAAAAAACACGTGGTATGCTTACATCAGTTAAGTTAAAATAATTATCGCTGCAGCAGGGGCTGTTAAAAGCAATTTTATCATAGTCGGTTTTTTTCATCAGCAAAAACTTAAGGTTGCTTTGCTGAATGATGCCTTTGTTATCACACTCATCTGATGAGCAGATGTCGGTATCTTCCTCAAACTGGCTTACATAAATAAGCACTATAAAATCTGCCGCCAGATTTTTCTCCGCAAAAAAAGCAGATAGCGGAGTAAGTTCATCTTTTACTTTAGTTTTTTGGGGTATGGCCTCCCAAATAGCAACAGTATTGCCATCGCCAATGATGGGTTCAAAAGGTTTGTACTTTGCTTTCTTATCATCCAATGCAATTACATCTGTAAGTATAATATCGTTTTCTAAAACGGCCAGATCACCGTCCGAAGTGAGTCCTACGCCTTTGGTAACGGATATACTGCTGCTACCAAAAAATATATTAAGGCCGCATACAATGCCGGCTCCCAACAATTTTGTACGGGTAAGGCGTTGCTGGTAATCAAAATAGTTTACCACACTGTTTAACTGATCGGCTGTAAGCACCTGGTTGTTTTCAAAAACTGAAAAGTTGTTTACAGCCTTTTTTAATTTTACAGAAGTATTTGCCATGATAATAATTTTTACATGTTACCTAAATTTGTTCTTCCCAGTATCATCGGGTTTTCGGCATCGGTGCCGCAGTCGTTCAGTTTACCGGGGGGGTATATATTTTTTACGTTGTACAATATTTCAATAAAATCCTGCAGCACTTTCAACCCTTCATCGGTATTCAATTTTTCATCTCGTTTAAACTCAAGCCAATTTTTATAGGCGTTTTCAAAAGCCAGTAAATGATCGTGATTTACCCAACAGATTTTGGGATAAATGTGCGCCGGTGTTTCAAGCCGTATAAGTTTATCAATATATTCTCTGAAATCCATGTTGCTAAATCGTTTGCTTTCTGCCGGTAATACAACTGTTACTCTAAAAGAGTATGGATCATCTTCGCAACCACCCACACAATCATCATCGGCACAAACGTGCAGGTAATTTTTGCCGTCGGTATTATTTTTCTTTGCAGCCATCCAGGCAGCATCGGGCCTTAATAAAATATGCTCTACCAAAAACATGCCTTCATCACTATAATTTTCTTTTACAAACTGAATTAAAAAACTGATGGCCATGTTCATGGCTTCTTCGGTATTAAAATATTCTATACGTCTTGCCACCACCTGCTTTAATTCGTTAACCACATTAAAATAAAATTTACCTGCACCGGTCACCGCTTTTTTGTAGTTGCCGGCATCGGCAGCCAGTTTTACAGCCTCTATAAATTCTTTTGTGCAGGCATCTTTATCAAGATATTTTGTGCTGCTGCTTAACACAATTTTATTTGTTTTGGGATCAATTAATCTGAACCTGAATTCTGATATCCCATCGCTATCTTTTTCTTCGTACACTTCATTTTTTATGGAAGAGAGTGTGCGGCGTTTAAAATTTGCAATGCCTAAAAGTCTGCACAATCTGCGTTCAAGTCCCGAAACATTTTCTGTATCCCAGATGGTAGCCTGCTCACCGGCACATTCTTGATTTTTATACACATAGCCTTTGTGGCGGTTTGCACTTATTGCTGGATAGTCTGCCAGGAAGGATGCCTTATTTATCATTAATTCTCCTGCTGCTTTTTGGCCCGATAAGGAATACAGTTGCAATACATACTCGTTAAAATTTTCGGCAAAGCGGGATATAAGATGATCTAAAAAACGATTTTTTCTTTCAACGGCGTTATCGTGTTCTTTCACCACATTGGCCAGGCCCTTGTTGGGTTTGTCGAAATTGGCATAGTCGGTAATCAACTCTTCTACACCATTTACATTTTTTATTTTTTGGTAGAAATAAGTCTGAGGCTGCACGGCTGCTATATCTTCATTTATAACTTTATATAACTCCCGTGTACTTGCCAGTTGCGAAAAATAATTTGCCAGCAACTGATCGTAAAAAAGTAAATACGCTTTTAATTGTTTTGCTTTTGCTTTACGTGCTGCATCGGCACTGGATGGCAAACCAAAATTACTTACGCCATAAGTTTGTGGCAAGTGATGTATAACGGATGAATATGTTTCAGTATCACGGTTTACGCCGGTTGCATAAGCATAGTCATCGTATTTTTTTGCATTGATGGCAATGCGTTCTTCAAACAGGCGTTGTTTATAGATATTGAGTGCTTCGTCTTTTTTAGTATTTACCGGTATCACATCTTTATAAAAATGTATGGCCAATTTATCGGTACAAAGCGTTGGGATTTTCCCTTCTGCCACTGGCAGACACCACTCATGCCTTTCGCCTTCGGGTGTATCGCAATAGTTCAGCAATATTTCTTTTACGTTCACAACGCCTTCAATATCCATAATCAAATTCAGCAGATCGGATGTGTAAACCGTTTTGCGAATGGAAGATTTTATAACATCATCATCAGTCATAAAACCATGCTGCAATACCGGTCCTTCAAAAATTTCATCAGTGCGGTACAGGCTGCCATCCTCTTTTTTAAGTTGCAGCATTTCCTGCAGGGAGTATTGCGGAATATCTGGTGTTAGATAATTAACAATCTTGTAAAGCATTTCTGCATATACTTCTTCTGCTTTGGCTTCGGCAGTAATTTCAATATTTGCACAGATGATTATTTTCTGTTCGCCAACTACGCTAATATCGGCCAGGTCTTCGCAAAGGCTGCGGTTGCAATGATAAACTTCTTTTACTTTTTTAATAATTTCGGCAATGCGTTTTTTCTTTTGAGTGTCGGTAAGTAATTCTTCTGCCGGTGTAAGTTCATCTGTCTGAATTTTAATATCGTAAATACCATTTAAATCGAAAGCCTTAAAGTTTTTATGCTCTGGCAAAGCACCTTCAACTGTTTCGTCTTTACAATCTATATACAGTGTTTCTTTTGCTTTAAAAAGCCAGGCATTTTTTACACCTTCAATATCGATAAATAATTTTCGGTAATCAATTTCTGTAAAAGCCCGTACCGGTAAAATTTGCTTTGCAGAAAAAAACTGGTTGGCAAAATTTTTATCATTACCGGTTTTTGATGCCAGCAAATCGGGTATTGAAAATGCAGTGCGGTATCCAAGATCGGTTATTGCATAAGATAAAAGCTCAAGTATGGTAATGCCGGGATCGTGTACATTATAATCTGTCCAAAGCCTTGCAGCAAGTTTTTCTATATGCTTAATTCCTGCTGCCCGCAGGCTGGTATAATCCATGCTGGCTTCGGCTGGTTTGGCCCTTGATATGGTTATACTTTCTGTCATTTGCAAATATCTTTATCGGTAAATTCAATAATGGTATGGTTTGTATCAGATACCAGTATGGCTCTCGGGTTTTTAATGCTGATCTCGTAACCGCCATCGGTTTTATTTGCGTCCTTATCAATATGATACATTTTAACATCGGTTAAAAAATCGACGTAGCTCTGTTCTTCAATAAAATTTATCAGCACACTTTTGCGAACCGTTCCGCCAAATTCTATTTCGGCATTATTGATGTAAGCCCAAGGTGTTAAATATTCCAGTATTGCCTGGTTTAACTTTGCACGGTAAATTCCAAAATCACCGGTGGTGCTGAATTTAACTTTAAACGCCAATTGTACTTTTTCATATTCAGGATTTTGAACCTGAGGCGTTACAAAAAATGTAGTTCGGGTTTTTAAATAATCTTCAATCTGGGTAATGGTATTTAAACTCACTTTAGGCTCCAGCGGATTAAACATGTTTTTGTTTCTTACATCTGGCACAACAATCAATGTTACATTCCCGGGTTTCAAATCTGCGCAGCAATTACCATCTTCCAACGCAGCGTGGTTAAGGCATTTTACTTTATACACTTCTTTAAACTGCTGCAAAACAATATGCTCATAATCCCATGCACTTACGCTGCGTTGCTTGTGGCGCAGGCGTTCGCTGATGCGTACATAAAGCTCATCTTCGGTTTCTTTTATGGTGCCACCAAAAGAACTGAATGGCTGCGACACACTTTTAACTTCAACTTTTTTTACAACTAATTTTGTAATGGTATTATTTGCCAGATTGTTTGATGGATGAATATTTTCTGTTACCAAAAATTCAGCTCTAGCGGCCTGTGCAATTACCCTGTTAAATTTGCAAACGGCATCTGTACCGGTAACAATTTCGGCTTTAAGCCACATCATGCTGCCATCTAAAATAGTATTGCCTATGCTGATAAGTTTGGGCAATACTATCCTGATGATACCAGATTGCAGCAGGTAGTTTGTTTCATCTTTTAATATTTCTGATTTTAAAACGGGCCGCCATTCATTATTACACAACGCAAACCAATTAATAGTCCGGGCTTCTTTCTCCGGATTGGCACTGCCTTCTGAAAGTTGAAAAAGAAAACTGACAGAACTACCGGCAGTGGCATTGCTTAAGCCAATGAATAAATTACCCTCTGCATTGTGCTGCGGAAAAAGATAAACAGCTTTATCAAAACTTACCTGGCTGCCAAAACTATCTGATGATTGTTGCTTAAAGTAACCATGCTGCTCTGCAATACCAAACACATCGTTGTGGAAATACTGTACTTCTTTTAAATTAAAATTGCTGAAAGCATTGCTGGCGATATTTACTTCGGATGTAGAAGCCTCGTAATTAAATACCATACTTTTTATAGTTGGGGAATACGGTTCGTTGGGTAATGAATTAGGATCAATTGGCCCTTTCACTTTCATCTTAGCCGCATAAATACCAGCGTACTTATTGTGCAGAAAATCTTTCTGCAATTCAAACCTTACAAAACCTTTATCAAGCGGCAAAACTGTTTTACCAATACCAATTTTACTGATTGAGTTAAAATCAAAGTAAGGAAGCAGAAACCCTGAGCCAAAATTTGGGTTGTACATTAATGATTTATAAGAGCCGTAGCTGCCCAAAGCGTAAACACCCATGTAAGGCAAACGTGAAACCGTTGCACTGTTATCGGGCCATGTAACCTGCGCCTGTGCATCGTTTACATTAAACAGATTTGTTTGCTTGCCGGATAAATCGTTACGTGTAAAATATTTTGCTTTAAAAGAACTGTTTGCAGGCAGCGGACTTACCGAAGTGTAATTGGCATAATGCGTAGTAAAATTTGAAGGCACCGCCTGCCAGTTTACATCAAAAGAAAAACTATCAATTTTTTTATTCAGCACTTCATCGTAACTCACATAAAATGATGAGCCTACATTTGGCTGCGGCCCAAAAGGCATGAATGGTTTTTTATTATCGAGGGCACCAAAATCATTTTCGATGGTTATTGATTTTACACCCGTAACCTTTACTGCAATTTTTGTATTTGTAACAACCGAATTTTTTAAAGCCCCAAAAATATTCCCCGCCGCTGTTGTATTGGCTAGCAGTTGCATAACCGGCCACTCGGTAATATAATTACCGGTGTGCAGTTTTGCATCAAACAAAACAATGGCACCATCATCGTTCGTTAATGTATGTTTAATAATTATCTGCTGCGTGTTGTTTACAAAGTTGCCGTAGGATATGGTTGCATTAAAAGGCCCTATCCACGATTTTTCGCCGGTATAAAATATCTCCAGCGTTTCGCCGGTTATGCTGCTGATGGTTTTAAGATCAGCCGCAACCGAACTTATATTGAGCGTTACAGTAATTTCCCGGCTGCCTTCTTTCATTAATAAAATAGAGGAAGCTAATGAAAAACCGATTTTTGTTGCAGGCAAAGTTTCGTTTCCAAATGCCTGCCAGTATGGTGCGGCTTCATCCAAAGCAGCGCCAATACCATCAGTAGAATCAGCCATGCTCGCTATACGGATAACATCATTTTCGTTGGGCGATACATAAACCGACCGCAGACTGCTAACTGCTGCATTGTTTATTATCACATCGTCTGTAACAGCGTACTGCAGCGATGCTCCTTCCTCGTTCTTTCCGGCATCCAATAAAAGTCCTGCTTCAATTTCCTGGTTAACAATATTTTTTGCCAGTTCAAAAACAACATGCACATCATCTGGTTCGCCATCCAATTTATCAAGATTTAAAACCTGCTCATAATAAAAATCGAGATGCCTTTTAGTAATACCGTTTAACTGGTTTTGTGCGGTTTGAAAAAGCTGGATGAATGAAAGATATAGTGCATAATGCGGTTCATAATTTGTTTCTTTTTCAATTGCTTCTTTGATAGTTTTTGTATCAATAGCATAATCAAAAAGATTACTCCAATCGGAAGTAGATGTATTTGTAAGATCGAAGAAGTTTATATTTTTTGCATAGTTTTTTGCAAAAGCCACCAGGTCATCCAGCGTACGCTCATCGGGCAATACAAAATCTTTTTTTAGCAATACCGTTTGTTTACGTTTTTGCTGACTAAGGCCATCCCTTAAAGAAATTGTTTCGTATGGTTTTGTGCTGTTCGACATTTTTTGTTGTGTGGTTTATTTTTACAACTCAGTTCCCTCCTGTTTGTAAAACGGAAAAACAAAATTGTACCGGCTGTTGGTGCTTCTTACTTTGTATAAAATATCAATAATCACTTTTCCTTCAAGCTCTTCATCATCAGTTAGTTCTACATTTTCCACTTCAATGCGTGGTTCATAAAAAGCGATGGCGGTTTTAATTTTATCGGTCATGTAGGTTTTTAAAGTAGTAGTGAGCGGCTCAAAAACAAATTCCTTCATATCGCAGCCGTACTTTACTTCCATCACCCTTTCGCCGGTTACGGTATTTAATAAAATAAACAGGCTGCTGTTAATATCTTCAACGCCTTCTTCCATACCAACAGTTTTACTTGCTGTATAAAACACCGGTGGAAAAGCCCATCCCCGGCCCAAAAAATTTGTTTCGTTACTCATCTTTTATTTTTATTTATCCTCCAATCATTACTGTAGGGCAACCTATTACAATTGAGCCTCCGTGTGCTGTGGTATCGCCTTGCCTTGCAGCAGGCATGCCGCCAATCATTACCGTACCGCTGCCTTTTACAATGCTATCTGGCGGGCCGGTACAAACCAGCATATCGCCCACTTTAGCTGCAGGCATACCGCCAATCATTACAGTTGGCGTGCCTGGGGGCATTACCGGCCCACCTACATGCGGCACAGTACCTGTTACCAAAGGGCAAACGTGCATATCTGTAACTCTTGCTGCTAAAGGCATTGGTTTTGCTTTTTAATTTATCATTACCATACTTCCCTTAATTGTTGTGGTGGCACTGCTGCTTACTTCCATGGCACCGCTTGCTTTAACGGTGCAACCGGCACTTGCTTTTAATTCGCTGTTGGTGCCTTCCATTTTTAAATCGGTGCCTGCTTTTATTTTTATTTCTTTAGATGATTCTATACTGATACCATCTTTGTTCATAATAAATTTGTTGCCGTTTTCATCAGCAATATTTATTTCACCGGCATCTTCATCAATAATTATTTTTTTGCCTGCCGGCGATTCAATATTCAGTGCTTTCTTTTTATCGTTCCAAATCCATTTCATTTCGCTGCGTGTTACCAACCCTTTTTCATCATTATCTTTTGTTTGCGCAAGTGGTGATGTTTTTGCACTGCTGAAAACGCCACCGAGTATCACCGGGTTGTTTGGATCTTCGTGTAAAAAACCAATTATTACTTCGTCATCAATTTCGGGCCTGAAAAATATGCCCCGGTTTTTTCCTGCATCGGATGTTATCATTCTTGCCCAGATACCTTCTTCGGTATTGCTGATGGCTGGTATTTTCACCTTCACCCTAAACTCGCTGATCGGATCTTCCAGATCGGTTACAATACCTATCTGCAAACCCTTTACGCCAGGCAACATACCACCTGCGGCAAGATGTGTTACATCATTTTCTTTGGCAAACCATTTTGTACTTAATCCAAATTGCACATCGGTACTCCAGGCGCCTTTGTACAACTCGTGCCTTACACCAGTTGCATATACATCGCCATTAAACCGGTTGCCCACACCACTAAGTTTAATTACATCGCCAGGTTTTACTTTACTGTACCCTCTGAATTTTACACGCCCACAAACCTTTGCCAACCTACTTTTCATTAAAGCAGCATCGGCCCAGGCCTGCAAGCTATCTTCGGCAACAATGCCGCCGTGCTGCAGTAAATAATCATCTTTAAATATGGCAGATGAAAGATCGCTGTTACTTAAATTACTTACCGCAGGCAACGAAGGTTCGGCACCAGAAACATTTAATAAACTTTGGTTTGCAAAATCCCATGCGGTTGATTTTACGGCTTTGTATTGATTGCGGGCATCAATCTCTGCATCAAATTCAAGTATGGTGGCACCAAAAACAACATCCAATACCGATGCAGATGTAACCGGTTTTTTTACAACAAGTTTACCATTTTCTGCAAAGCATAATTTACCATTTGCTTCGGCACGGGTTACAATAAAATCCCAATCGCTGCTATAATATTGTACCAGTTCTTTAATGGCCGCTGTGGTGGTTTCTACATCCTTATCAATGCTGTAAGTGCCCAATACTTCTTCAATAATTTCATTGTCTTTTTTCTCTGTAAAATATTTACTGTGCAGGCCTTCGGTAAGTTTTACACATTTATCTTTTACCTCAATATTTAAAACGGGGTTGCTGTGTTCTCTTATTTTTATGCTGTGCTTTATGATGATTCCTTTAAACAAAATTTCTTCTGTAGCACTATAGCCTGCCCACAACTCCAACTCTTTACCCGGTACAAATAAGGCATCATTGCTAGCCGGAAAGTCGGCGCCAGCTGCATTTCCATCAAGGATAGAAATACTGCACCAGGGAATTTTATTTGCTTCTTTATTAACCACAGCCGATACTACATTAAAAGATTGCGGAATGGCCGTACCGCCAATTTTTATGGTAAAACTTAAAACAGATGCATTGTTTGCTGCCGGTATGGTTTGTGCTGCACTCATTTTACTATTTTATCAATTGGAGGAAAAAATAATTGCATGCCCGGCTTTAACTCCCGGAAATTGGTGAGGTTATTTACACGGGCAATTTCCAGGTACAGGCTTTCATCATTATAAATCCTGTAGGTCATCAGCGGCAATGTATCGCCCTGCTGCACTGTACGCAGGTGTGTAAGGTCCGGCGATTTTCTGTTTTCAATCAACGCCAGCCTTAAATCATCTGTGATGCTGCCGTTAAATGTACATTTTGCAGTTGCCCTAATTGGTGTGCCATCTGCATTAAATAATTTATAAGTTATTACCAGGTTAGTGAGGCGGCATTTAAACAACAGCGTTCCCCAGAAAATTTTTACATACGGAGGCTCGTGTGTTTCTCCATTGTAATCGTACACGGCTTTTTTAAATTCGCCGATGGCTTCAATATTATTTGGTTTTTCGGCCAGGCCAGGAATGCTGCTTCCAAAAGGAATTCCATTTTTTGGTATTACGCCGGTGCCATCAAAAATAAATTCGAACTCCATATTTTGCGGCCCACTGCGAACAAACGGAAGCGGTGCGCCACTTGTACCCTGCGGCTGCTGCACATTGTACTCAATGGATTGCGTTATTGCATACGACTCAGGATTTACCTGCACCGTAAATAATCCTAATTTGCTATCTGCGCTAAAATCAGGTTTACTGTACGACTCCAGTTTTAATTTATGTAATTGTCCTAAAGATGGCATGTTAACGTTCTTGTTTTTCTTTAATAATTCTCAGTACTTCTTCCACGCATGTTTTAATGGTTTGTTCTTTATCCTGTTCGCTTAAACCGGCATTTGCGTTTTGCGATGCCTGTGTATTTACAGGATTCGATTGTTCGCTTACAAAAGCAGTGATCTGTATTTCGTTAATTATAACAGGCATGTTTTTTAACTGAAAATTTATCCAACCGGTGAAAAATAATTGTATGTAATCGTCATGCTTTCAATAACCACTTCGCCTTTTTCTGCGCTAAAGGGAGAAATTTCCCACTTAACCGGCACGGCATTAAAAACCCGCCAGGTGCAAACCGGTACATGCAATTCGTTCAGCAAAACAATTACCAGGTTCATCGGTTTAAAATCGTGGTTTTCAATTGCATTTTTACACCAGGTATATAAAGCCGTTTTTCCAAACAAGCCACGCTTTAGTGTTATATCGCTGAAAGTAGCTCTGGTAGGCAGTTTATGCACAAACCTGTTTTCGCCACCTTCGGTAATACTGTCGTAAGCCATAGTCATAGATATACCACTCACTTCCTGAAAACGTACATCTACAGGTGATTGCGGAAACATTTCGAAAGTAACCAGGAAATGAAATCCTACCAGCGGGTATTGAAAAGGCAAAGCCATGATGGTTGATTGTTAAAGGTTGGTGGTTGATAGTTGATGGTTAAAAGTTGAATGTTAAGGCTGATTGTTAATAGTTGATTGTTAGTAAAGCGAACTTTCAACCTTTAACCTTCAACCTTCAACCTTTAACTTTTAACTACTTTCTTAAACTGCTTCCATTACCAAACCTTCGTGTGCAATTTCCATGGTTTCAATCGCCACTTCGTTACCATCCGATTTTAAATCGCTGCTGGTAATTTTTGTGGGCCATGCACTTTTAATTTTCCAGTTAATTACGGGCTCATGCTTTTCGTTTAGTAACGAAATCAAAATGTCTCTGCGTTCGATGGTATTCAGGTTAACGGTATTGAGCCATTGGTAATACTCAATATCATTTACAAAAGTGCCACGCTTTAAAGTGATGTTTGAAAACTTGTGCATGCCCGGCATTTTCTGTTTATGAAACTCGGGGTTTGCGCCATCGCGGTATTCAATTACATCCAGACTTCTATCGAGCCCGGTAACTTCTGTAAACCCAATGCGTGTTCCACCCCACTCTACACGGAAGTGAAACTTTGTTAATGGATATGCTGCTGCCATAATATTTTGTTTTAAATTTTTAAGATTGAAATTTTAATTATTAAGATTCCTGCATTTTATGTGAGAAGCGGAGTATGATAAATTCTGCCGGTCTTACTGCAGCCATACCAATTTCAATAATCATTCTTCCTTCCAATATATCCAATGCACTCATGGTTGTATTTAAACCACAGGCTACATAAAAGGCATGCTCTGGTTTTGCACCAGCCAATGCACCTTGCCGCCATAAAATGGTTAGGTAATTACTGATCATGGCATTCACCCTTGTCCAGGTATTTGCATCGTTTGGTTCAAACACAAAAGGTGTGGTTGCCTTTTTTACTGATTCTTCTACCATGTTAAAAAATCTGCGAACGGGTACGTAGCGCCACTCGTTATCGTTTCCGGCAAGCGTTCTGGCACCCCATACTAAAATTCCTCTACCAGTAAATGCACGAATAACATTGATAGATTTACCACCTGTGGCATCAATATTTAAATCGCCCTGATCGGCATCGTTTATATTTTTTGTTAAGCTGTTAACCAGGCTCAAACTAACATTTGCAGGTGCCTTCCATACACCCCGGGTACTATCTACATAAGCATAAATACCAGATACGGCTGTACAAGGCGGCAATGTTACCCGCAGTTTTTCAACCTCTAATTTTATTTGTTGCTGCAGTTGTATGGATGTAAGTAAATTATAAACAACCGGAGCGCTACTTTCTCCAGGATCGGTAACATCAGCATCTTCATTAACACGTATGTTTACGGTAACGCTTGTTGATGCAAGATCATACAGATAGTTTATAGACGTTTTTAAAAATGGATGATAAGCGGCACCATATTTTAAATTGTTGGCACCAATGCCTGTTACTGCACGTAATGTTGCGGCATCATCGGCATAGCAATCCATAATTACAAACCTGTCTTTTAAAATTTCGCATTTTGCCAATGCAGCATCGTACACATCATACATATCGCCAACGGCAGCTAATTTTACTGCCTGCGGAAAAACCAGCAACGTGGGTTCATCATATTGGCAGGCAGCTTCTAAACCTGCATCCAGATCTGCTTTGGCAACACTTACTGCGTTTGTTTTATTTACAGAAACAATATAGCAGGGCCCGCCACCATTGGCAAAATACAGTTGCATCTGGTAGTACATGGTGTGTATGCCGGGTGCAGCAACATCTGCAGTAATAACCCTTCTTGATAACACAGCACCCGTCATGTAATCATCCACAACAATGCTCAGTGTTTCATTTGGTCCCTTACCAAAATAAGTTTCGTATTCCAGCAACGATACTATTCGTTTTGGAACAAGATGCAGGTCATCATCTTTTAAATCTTTAGCTTTTTCTGTGTAACCGATAAATGCCGGGATGGCGGTTTCTACCTGCGCTACCGAGGGCGGAAACTTAGGCACTTCTTCGATGTACACACCGGGAGTTTTTAATACTAAGGCCATAATGTTTAAATTTTAAAAGTTAATAATTAAGATATGTTTCGGCACAGTAATACACATCGCCGGCTTGTGTAATGGTGCTTAACCTGTTGTTAGCAGGGTTTGCTACCGGCATTATATTACCGAGGCTGAGAGATTCCAAAAAAAATGTTTTAATAGGTTTTTCTGACAAGGAAATGGGCACCGCCGATGTAAATATTTTTGCCGCAGGCGATGAAAACGTAAAGCTGTTGCTGCTGTCCTTTACAGATGTGATGTCTGCCGTACGGGCAAGATATTTCCAGATTACAGAGCGGCTTGCAAACTGCAGGGTAAATGTTTTTTGTTTTACAACATCCGCAGCATCCAGTAAAGAAAAATCGCTGGCTGCAGGCAGGTGATTGAATATTTCTACAACGCCAAAAATGTTATTTAAAGCAGCCTGGTTATCGCAGTAAATTTCTTTTGCTTCGCCATTTACAACAAGCCTGTATTTGCCGGCGTGCAAGCCGTTTAATTTTACAGCAACCTCAGATTGCATATCATCAAAAGTTAAGTTTTGGGTATCAGATACTGCAACATCGTAATTGTTGGTTGCGGTATTTAAACCAAATATATCAATGGTAAAAAGTTTGGCAGGCGTTACACTAAAGTTGTAAATAACCGGGCTCAGTTCAATCAAATCATTGGCAGTTGCGTATTGCTGTTTGTCTTTTTTTTGCCAGAAGGCAGTTTCGCCCAAACCATGAGTATTGCCACTGTTACTGCTTTTAACGGCTTCAAAAATCTCATCAATGCCATTGGCAGCAAGGCTTGCAGGTGTGTAAGCAGTAGCTGCGTTATAAACTGGTATTTTTTTAGTAAGATATAAAACTGTATCAATTTTATGTTGGTTAATATTGCTGAAATAGAAGCGCTTTAATTCGTTGGGTTTATACTCTATGTTGGTAATATTATTAAAATTGCCGTTCAGCAGTTTCAGGTAAAACGAAAATTTATTAGCGGCATTTAGTTTTACCAATGGTTTTGATAATACATCGCAATTAACAGCCACAAACAATTTATTACCCACTACTTTGTAAATCACTCCCTTGTCTTTCATTAAGAGTGCTGTTTCTCCAGAAGGTACCACTTCAAAATCTTTACTGTTGCCGGTAGCGTAGTAAGTGTGCAAAATTTCCGAAATGAATAATATTTTATAGTTCAGGTTCATGTAGTAGCTTATTTTCCTTTTACCGTTGTATTGATTTGTTTTATCAATCCGCCTTCTGATTCAATGGCATTTTCATCAATGGTTATTTGCCTTATTTTATATAAAACCGATGGCAGGTATTTACCGCCGAGTGTGCCCCATAAATTATTTACCTGCTCGAAATTTTGTGAGTACAGATCCACAATTATTTTCTGGATATTTTCATTAAGATTTGGATGAGATGCAGGCGTAAACACTTGCTGGTATTGAAAAAATTGTATGATATGCCCCAGCCACAAAAGCGAATCTTCATAGTCTTTTACGGCAGTTTTTTTATTTACTGCAAACAAAACGAACAGGTTAAGGTAGAGCGGTGGATTTTTGTAAACAGCACTTACATCAGATACGGTATAGTTTTTTTGCTCCTTTGCTACCCTATCTTCTTCAACATTTACCAACGATAAAATGGCTTTACCAGCCAGCAAATCATCACCTGCCGGAGGATCGAAAGCAAGCGCAACATTGCCCAGCACAAGCTTTGGTTCTGTAAATGAACCACCCAGCTTCATGTTCAAATACTTATTTACTTCCTCGTTGAGGAATTTTAAAGTTTCTGATATCACCTTAAAAATTTAAAAAGTGTTTATGGCTGAGAAGTGCGGTTAATTAGATAGGAAACTGAAAAACTCAATTCTGGTACAATGCTATAAAAAGAAAAATTCTTTGTCAATACCTCAAATAGGTATTTTTTAAAAAAAGAGGGAAAATAATGTTGGCAGAGAAAGTCATTTATGGCCGAAACGCTTTACAGTGTGGAGTTTAAGAAATTTAATATTTTTTAAAAAAATAGTATTTTTAAATTGTTAAATCATTTTATTAAAAAAAAAGATAGTAAAAATACGGTACCCATGCTCAATTTTTTCCTGCAACAACAATAACAATTTCACCTTTTACCGTTTTTGCATTAAAATGATCATGCACTTCCTGCAACGTACCTCTTGCATTTTCTTCAAATTTTTTGGTAAGCTCACGGCTAATGCAGCATTGCCTGTCTGCACCAAAGTATTGTATAAATTCGTTTAAGGTTTTTACAAGTCGCATTGGGCTTTCATAAAAAACCATGGTTCGCTCTTCTTCAGCCAGTTTTTTCATCATGGTTTGCCGGCCTTTTTTTAAGGGCAAAAATCCTTCAAAACAAAAACTGTTAGTTGGCAGGCCGCTGTTTACCAATGCCGGTACAAAAGCTGTGGCGCCGGGTAAACATTCTACGTTTATATTATTTTTGATACATGCTCTCACCAGTAAAAAAGCAGGATCGCTGATGCCTGGCGTACCGGCATCGGTTAATAAAGCCATGGTTTTACCGGCAGCTAGTTGATCGGTTAAATGCGCCAATATTTTATGTTCGTTATGCTGATGATAAGGCGTGATGGGCTTTTGAACCTGGTAGTGATTTAAAAGTACAGATGAAGTACGGGTATCTTCTGCTAAGATAAGATCAACTGATTTTAAAATTTCAACTGCCCTGAAAGTTATATCGGCGAGGTTGCCTATGGGAGATGGAATGAGGTAAAGCATTCTAATTTGATGATTTGATGATTTGATGATTAGCTAATTTTTAAATCATCAAATCGTATCATTAACTAATTGAAATTTCATACACTTCCATCACCGGATTTGCCAGTAATTTTTTTGCAGCATCTTCTGCAGTTACTATTGCTGCTTCTTTACTTTCGGCTTCAATCTGCAGATCAATATGTTTCCCAATTCTTACATCGGTAACATTATTCAATCCTAAATTTTGTAAGCCTCCCATTACCGCTTTTCCCTGGGGATCCAATAAATCTTTAAGCGGCATAACTTTTATCTGCACCGTAAATATCATGATGGTTGTTGTTTGTAAAGCAAAGATAAAATAATGTAAACGATAAACACCATTGGAACTGCCAGCCAGTGAAAAACAAATGCTGCAATAATTGCAATCGCCAGTAAAATTATTTTAGGCAGGTTATTTTTAACACTGTAGTCTTTAAATTTTAACGCCATCAGTGGCAGTGTAGATACCATCAACCAGCTTACCAAAATAATAACTGCATACAATACCCACTTGTTGGTTAGCCATTCGCTAACATCAATAAAATTATTACCAAAATGCAGAATTAAAGGGAAAGATGCGATCAACAGACCAGCCGCAGGTATTGGTACGCCTTTGAATCCATATGATTGCGAACTGTCAATATTAAATCTTGCCAAACGGTAAGCACCGGAGCAGGCTACAATAAAAGCCGGCAACAGCCAGGCAATGGAAGTTTCCAATCCATTTTCTTCCTTAATAAAACTGATGCGAAGCAGTTGATATAAAATTACAGAAGGTGCTACTCCAAAACTCACCACATCGCTTAACGAATCAAGTTGCTTACCCATTTCGGATGAGGCATTTAATAAACGTGCCACAAAGCCATCTAAAAAATCAATAACGGCTGCAGCAAAAATAAAATATGAGGCAATGGAAATTTTTTCGGGAATGTTGTAATGCGAACTCAGATCATCGCCCACATAAATGGAAATGTTTTCTGTTTGTAATGCAAATACTATGGCAATACAGCCGAGAAAAAGATTGAGTAATGTAAAGATGTTCGGGATTTGTTTGATCATCAGGGATTTTTATTTTTTCATGTAAGCTTCAATCTCCTCCACCGTAATCGGAATATTCTTCATCAAATCTTTATTCCCGTTTCTGGTTATCCAGAAATTATTTTCAATCCGTACACCCATTTGTTCTTCTTCAATATAAATACCAGGCTCAATGGTGAAGACCATGCCGGCTTTTATGGGTGCGGTTCTTGTTCCTAAATCATGTACATCAATACCCAGGTGATGGGAAATACCGTGGTATAAATATTTACGGTAAGCCCTGTTTTCTGGGTCTTCATTTTTAATGTCCGATTTTTTAAGCAGCCCTATTTTTTGAAAAATAACCGTTGCTTCGTCCCCAATTTTTTCGGTATAATCAACAATGCTTATGCCTGGTTTTAAAATGCTGGCAGCGTATTGATGTAAGTGTAAACAGGCATTATACACT